>JANQHS010000174.1 GCA_028282565.1 Cytophagales bacterium
TTAAAGGATAATGCTGATGATATCGCTGATTTGGTCAGGGATTATAAGCACAACAAGCTGATCGATAAGATCCGGGAAGAGGCTTCGGATATTACTCGCCTATTCTCAGGAAAAGAACTGGAAGAGCCCCGAAAATTAAGTCTCAACGACATCAAGGAAGGTTTTGACATGGTCTTTATCGCGCTTCACGGAAGACCTGGTGAGGACGGTCAACTGCAAAAAGAACTGGAAGAATTCGGGATCCCGTTCAACGGTTCATCGTCTGAAAGCTCAGCTACGACCATCAACAAATATGTTTCAAATGAGATCCTTGCATCTCATGGTATCCTGGTACCCAAACATACCCTTGTTGAAAAAGAAAACTGGATTGCGGACTCAGAGAAAGAGATCCAAAGGGTATTTTCGGAATTGGAATTCCCGCTGATCTGCAAACCCGCTGATGACGGTTGCTCTTCTGCGGTCAAAAAAATCAAAAACGAAGCGGAATTCAGGGCTTTTGCCCAAATGACATTCAGATCGGATATCACCTGGCCGGATCAGGCTGTCAGCATACTCGGATTGGATAGAAAAGAAGAATTTCCCAGAAAAGAGCAGTTCTTGGTTGAAGAGCTGGTCGATGCCAAAGGGGCCGAAAGGTTTTTGGAAATAACCGGCGGGATGCTGACCTCCTATGACCAAAATGGGAATGTAGATTTTGAAATCTTTGAACCATCAGAAGCTTTGACGGTAGGCGATGTGCTGAGTCTTGAGGAAAAATTCCTTGCCGGCGAAGGTCAAAACATCACACCAGCAAGATTTGGTGGAAACCAGGAAGAGAATAAAAGGATCTCAGCAAGCGTGCGAGATGTTTTGAAAAAAACCGCCGAGATCCTCAATGTTCAGGGTTATGCCCGTATTGATGCCTTCGTTAGAATATTCGACCCCGAAAATATAGAGGTCATCATTATCGAGGTAAACAGTCTGCCCGGCATGACCCCGGCTACCTGCATCTTTCATCAAAGTGCGATCAATGGCTATAAGCCCATTGATTTTATTTCACAAATTCTTGCTTTTGGTGTCCAAAGGCAGGAGAAATCCCTGGCCGTCTAGTGGACAAATCTGTTAAAAACATGCTCAAACACCTCGCGGTGATCCTAACCTTTACGGTGATCGGCTTGCTGGTGTTTTTTAAGATCTGGTTACCGATCCGCACAAATCACGGTGAGACATTGACGGTTCCGGACCTCAAGGGTATGAGTCTTGAGGAAGCGGGAGAGTTCTTGGAAAAAAGGAATTTACGCTGGGCCATTTACGATTCCTCCTATGTGGTGGATGCACCACCGCTTCAGGTGATCTCTCAGAACCCAAAATTTGGGTCTAAGGTCAAGGAAAACCGAAAAATATACCTTTCGATCACGCCCAAAAACCCTCCCATCGTAGTGTTTCCCGACCTGGAAGATGTTACACTTTCAAGTGCCAGGAAGATCCTTCTGAGTTTTGGAATGAAACCCGGAAAAGTCAGGTACAAACCTGATCTGGCAGCTAATGTGGTTCTTGAGACCTGGGTCGGGAACCAAAGTGTCGAGTCAGGAGACAGCGTGGCGAAAGGAACTTCGGTGGATCTGGTTGTTGGAGATGGCCGGGGCACCACGAGGTTTAAGGTACCGGAACTTGCTGGTCTGACATTGGAAGAAGCGGAGTACGCCATATTGGGCTCGGGCCTCAAGGTAGGATTCATAGAATATGAAATGCAGGAGGACACAAAAATCGGAACCGTAATCCGAACCTATCCGAGTTTCGAGCGCGGAGACATAGTGCGAATTGGCGACCGCATCGATCTCTGGTTATGTGGTAATAAACCCAGATCGGATACGTTATCCAATGAAGAAATTGATGAAGAGTAAACTTTTCACTTTCATTGGATTATTGGTCCTGTTGGCCTTTTCCCTAAATGTGATGGGACAGGTGCACCTGAAGGAATCGAGATCATCCTACGCAAAAAAAACCAGGTTTGCTCAAAATCACACCCAATCCAACTCTGTTGATTCGGTCATAAGCCTTCCTATTTTTGACGATTTCTCAACCTATCTGGGAGAGCCGGATACCAATATCTGGTTGACGGATGGTGGAGCAACGGTAATGCTCGGAATTGCCTACCACCCT
>JANQHS010000336.1 GCA_028282565.1 Cytophagales bacterium
GGAAAACAGGGAGATGCAATATTTTCAACAACTAAAGAAAGAACCAACCAAATCATCGAAGAGTAAATCCAAATGGTAAAAAATATGAATGAAGTAGCAGTCATTTCCGCGGTTAGAACACCCATAGGAAGTTTCATGGGAGCATTGTCAGGCATAAGCGCACCACAGCTGGGAGCCACAGCAATTAAAGGGGCATTGGAGAAGGCTGGTGTTGACCCTGGTCTGATCGAAGAGGTCTTCATGGGCAATGTCTTACAGGCCGGATTAGGACAGGCTCCGGCCAGGCAGGCGGCCATGTATGCGGGGTTGAGTGAAAATGTTCCCTGTACCACTGTAAATAAGGTCTGCGCTTCGGGAATGAAGTCAGTCATGCTCGCTGCTCAATCCATCATGACCGGACAAAATGATGTGGTGATTGCCGGTGGTATGGAAAGCATGTCCAGAGTTCCGTTCTACCAGACTACAGGTAGAACCGGCCAGAAGCTCGGCGACATGAAAATGATCGATGGTTTGGTTTTCGATGGCCTGACCGATGTCTACAATAACTACCACATGGGCAACGCTGCAGAGCTATGCTCCAAGGAATGCAATATCAGCAGAGAGGATCAGGATAACTATGCAATCGAATCCTATAAAAGGGCAAAAAACGCCTGGGACAATGGTGCCTTCAAGAATGAGGTTGTTCCTGTAAGCGTCCCCCAACGCAAAGGAGACCCGGTGATCGTGGATACCGATGAAGAATACAGCAAGGTAAACTTTGAAAAGATCCCCGGACTAAGGCCCGTATTCCAAAAAGAAGGGACTGTCACCGCTGCCAATGCTTCTACACTGAATGACGGTGCTTCGGCACTGGTATTAATGAGCAAGGCCAAAGCGGAAGAATTGGGTCTTCAAGCCATGGCTTACATTCGTTCATTCAGCGATGCTGCCCAAAAGCCGGAATGGTTCACAACCTCTCCTGCCAAGGCGCTTCCAATCGCCATGGAGAGGGCCGGTGTGAAGACCGATGAAGTTGATTTCTTCGAGATCAATGAAGCATTTTCAGTAGTTGCCATTGCCAACAATCAACTCCTGGAACTTGATCCTGAAAAAGTCAATGTAAATGGAGGAGCTGTATCGCTAGGACATCCATTGGGCAACTCAGGATCCAGAATACTGGTCACCCTGCTGAATGTCCTGAAAAACAAAGGCGGGAAAATCGGAGCTGCGGGTATTTGCAACGGAGGAGGAGGCGCATCAGCTATGGTGGTGGAAATGGCCTAATTTTCGAGAATTGTTCAGACTTCTTCTACCTTTCCTTATTTCGGTTTCCGTCTCCCTTTCAGGATTCGGTCAACTAAAGGTTCGAACCTTTTATGAAGATTATGGTGGGGTAAAGGAGGAGTTCTTTGTTAACCCTGACATACCCGATGAAAAGAATGGTGAGTACAAAAGGTTTCATCCGGATGGCACCATTGCCGCCGAAGGATTCTTCGAGAACGGTTTACGACAAAGAGAGTTTGTTGAGTTCTATGCAAACGGGCAGAAGAAGGTAGAGGCCTTTTATAAGGATGACAAAAAGGATGGTTCGCTTTCCATCTTTGATGAGGATGGTAACCTGCTTCAAAAAGCTGCCTTCAAGGAAGATGTACTTCAGGACAAAGTGGAAGCCTACTATAGCTCTGGTCAGGTAAAGCTTGTTGGCAATTTCAAGGAAGGCAAGCCCGAAGGCCTAATACTCGAGTACTATGAAAATGGGAATACCATGAGTGAGACCTTTTTCAAGGAGAACAAGATGCACGGACCGGCCAAATTCTATTATCCCAATGGGAATATCCGCGTAGAGCAAACCTTCAAACTCGGCATTCTTTCAGGCAGTTTTACAACGTATTTCCCATCAGGAGCGGTAGAAACTCAAGGGATAAATGCCGATGGGGAAAGAACCGGAAAGTTCATCACTTACAATCAAAATGGTAGCAAGGTTCTTGAATCGAATTATAGATCCGGTCGGCTTCATGGTATGTCCAGAGGCTGGTACGATACCGAGCAGATCAAATATGTCCTGAACTATGAAAATGGCGTGAGGGACGGAAAGTGCAATCGTTATTACAAGGGTGGCGAACTTGAAAAAACCATTGTCTATTCCGGAGAAGGAAAAACGGAGAAGATCACGGAATTCTACAAAAACGGAAACAAAAGCAGTAAATACACCTTGGTGAACGGAATTTTGGAAGGCTCGAAGGAAGATTTCTATGAAAATGGGACATCAAAGACCAAAGCCAACTATGACAATGGTAAGCTTCATGGTTTGAAAACGGTTTATTTCGATGACGGAAAAAAAAGCATCGTCAGTATGTATCAATTTGGCAACGCATTCGGAAAGTATGAAGAGTTCTATGAAAGCGGTAAAAAGAAATTGGCCGGTTCCAAAAAAAGGGGGCTACTGCATGAGGAAGCAAAATATTTTTTCGAATCGGGACAGCTCCAATCATCCGGAAGTTATTATTACGGCAAAAAAAATGGGATCTGGGAAGATTTTGACGAGGAAGGAAATCTCATAACCACCACGACCTATAAAAAAGGAAAGATCATCAAGAAATGAGCCTCGCTCCTACCATTAGCAGCACCAACTTCAATTTTCCCGGGCAAACGGGTTATTACCAGGGCAAGGTCCGGGAGGTATATTATTTCGGACAAAAAATGGCCATGATCGTTACGGATCGTATTTCGGCTTTTGACATTATCATGCCAAGAGCGATCCCCTACAAGGGACAGATCCTGAACACCATAGCTGCTAAGAACCTTGAGGCTGTACGCGATATCGTACCGACCTGGCTGGAGTCCGTACCTGATCCGAACATAAGTTTCGGATTGCAATGCGAACCTATTCCTATTGAAATGGTCATCCGGGGTTATCTGGCCGGACATGCATGGCGCGAATACGACTCCGGAAAAAGATCTCTTTGTGGCGAAACAATGCCCGAGGGAATGGCTGAAAGCCAACAGTTTCCCAAACCCATTATCACTCCAGCAACAAAGGCTGAGGAAGGTCATGATGAGGATATATCAGCGGATGAGATCCTTGAGCAGGGGATTGTAAGTCAGGAGATCTATGAGCAGCTCGAAAACTACACTCGATTGCTATATGATTTCGGCCAAAAAGAAGCCGATAAGCATAATCTCATCCTCGTCGATACCAAGTATGAATTCGGCATTGTGAATGGAAAGATCTACCTGATGGATGAAATCCACACCCCGGACTCATCCAGGTATTACTACAAGGACAGCTATCGGCAAAACCTGGAAAATGGGATCAAGCAAAAACAACTGTCCAAAGAATTCCTGAGAGAATGGTTAATGAGTGAGGGGTTTCAGGGAAAAGAAGGTCAGGAGGTTCCACATATGAGTGATGAAAAGGTGCTTGAAATATCCAATCGCTATGTGGAACTCTACGAAACCCTCATGGGTGAAACCTTCATTCCGGATAAATCTGCTAAGCCCCTTGAAAGGGCAGAAAAAAATTTGTTGAAAATCCTGTAAGAATAGTCGTATAATTTTCCCTATTTTGATTCCCACAAAATGAAGATCGAAGTAACAAAGGATGAGAAATATGTGCTGTTGAAGATCAGTGAAAGCCGATTGGACGCTATCCAATCCCCTGAATTAAAGGCACAATTGCTCGTACTCAAGACAGAAGGCTACAAAAATTTTGTTTTGGATTTAAGTGAAGTTGAGTATACCGATTCTTCCGGGCTGAGTGCTATTCTCACAGCGAATAGAATAAGTAAGGAACAAGGAGGAATCCTCGTTTTGGCGGATTTGCAGCCACAGGTAAAAAAGCTGATCGAGATCACACAGCTACATCGTGTGATCGAATCCTTCAACACTGTTGAAGAATGTATAGACAGAGTTCTTCTTTTTGAAATTGAAAGTGATTTGGGAAAAGAATCGGAATAATACCCTAATCTTAGTTTGGAAACCACTACCAATACTGACATATCTCAAGAATTAAGGCCGGACCGGAAAAAGACCTCACTCTTTATCGTTCTGAGTGCAATTTTTCTGACCAACGCCATCCTGGCTGAGATGATCGGTGTAAAGATCTTTTCAATCGAAGCTCTGCTCAACCTCCCGCCCGCCCAGATCAAATTGGTTGGAGGTTTTACACTTGATTTCAACCTCACTGCAGGGGTGGTCATTTGGCCGGTAGTCTTCATCACCACCGACATCATCAATGAGTATTTTGGTCAGTCGGGAGTGAAAAGGTTGTCAACGCTGGCCGCGGTGATGATCTCCTACGTTTTCGTTGCGATCTACTTTGTTACCACCCTTCCAGCTTCTGAGTTCTGGATTCAGATCAATAGCAAAATGCCCGACGGAACTCCTTTTGATATTGATTATGCTTTCAGCAAAATTTTCCTCCAGGGTCTGGGAATTATCATTGGATCAATTGTCGCTTTCCTGATCAGCCAGTTTTTGGATGTGTATGTTTTCCATTATCTCAGGAGGTTTACCGGAAGCAGGAAGATCTGGCTCAGGGCAACGGGTTCTACGCTGGTATCTCAACTGATCGACAGTTTTGTGGTATTGATGATCGCCTTCAATATTTTTGGACAGTGGAGCATTGAACAGGTCGTTGCCGTTGGGATCATCAACTATATCTACAAGTTTATTGTGGCCGTGGTTCTGACTCCCCTTCTATATGTGGCACATGGAATAATCGATTCCTACCTTGGCAAAGAGCTTTCAGAAGAAATGGTCGAAAAAGCTGCGGCCAATTCCAAAAGGTTTATCTAAGAACTCCCTTGAAATACATCTGACTCAGAATGATGGCGCTTGATTGTGCCACGTTGAGAGACTCTGCACGCCCTTTACCCGGGATGGAAATTTTACCCGTAAGCCTGTCCATCATTTTCGCGTCAATCCCGTTGGCTTCGTTTCCGAAAACAATCAAACCGGGCCCCTGTTCGAATTCCACCTCGTGAATTGGTTGGCCTTGCATATCTGCGCCCAAGAGCTTGGCGGTAGGATTATTCCTCAAAATATCAT
>JANQHS010000349.1 GCA_028282565.1 Cytophagales bacterium
GAGGAGAAATTCCGGAAGTCCAAACTTCAAAACCTCAGAGCAGCCTAGGGTTGCCACTTGAGCATCTCCCCTTCCCTTTTTAAGGGAGTGTCAAAATTAGTCTTAAACAATTCTCCGGTACCGAGACCCTGGGCCAGGGGGTTTTGATACTGAGCCGCAAATTGTGCGATTGCAGACAGGCCCAAATTCGATTCCAGGGCTGAGGTGATCCACCAGCCTATCTCCCTTTCTTCTGCCAACCGGATCCATTCCTCCACTCCTGAAAATCCTCCATGGAGAGTGGGCTTCAAGACGATGAAGGGTGGTTTGGTGAGTTCGAGTAATTTCACCTTCTCATCCAATTTGTACTTACCGATGAGCTCCTCATCCAATGCGACGGGAACGCCCAGTCCAACAAGTTCATTCATTTCCTGCCAATGGCCTGTTGGGATTGGCTGCTCTACGGAATGAATATTCAGCGACTTCAGGATCTCCCATCTCTTGAGGAATTCCGGCTTGTTGAAAGCTCCATTGGCATCCAACCTGATCTCCAGATCCTTTCCACCCTGCTCTCGCAGACGCATGATCAGTTCCAACTCATCGGCCAATGAGATCCCACCGATTTTGATCTTGATGCAGGAGAATCCCTGCTCAATTTTTTGTTCAACCTGTTGGAGCATGTACTCCTTATCCCCCATCCAGATCAAGCCATTGATCTTCAATCCCTTTTCAAGCCTCTCCTGCCCGTCCTTAAAAAACGCGTTTTCCATTCCTGAATTCAGGTTTGCCACGGCCATTTCCAAACCGAATCTCAGCGACGATGGCATAGAGGATAACTCATATTGAGTTGGAAACCCGTTTCCTTGAATCCTCTCCAACAATTCCTCACACTCCTTCATGGATTCAGGACTCAACCCTTCAAGGGGGGCAATTTCCCCTTTTCCAATTTGACCCTTTTCATCTTCAAGCTTGATCAAAAAAAACTCCTTTGACCTGAAAATATTCCTGGAGGTTTTAGCGGCAAGACGGAAATCAAGCTTTTTAAGACTGAAAGCGGCCAGCCTCATTTTTCGCTCAACTGAAAGATCGAAGAATCTTGCAACATAAATTTACTGAGGCATTGACGCCATAAATGAGCGGATGGTCATGAAAAAAAATGGAGGGCTTATTTTGCAAATATTATCAATCCATTGGAAAGCTCAATTGAATCTACACCTAAACCAACAGAAATAAGGATACTCTCAAATTCGATCCGAGTCTGATTGGAAAGATCTTGAACCTTGATTTCACCTTTTCTTGAGGCATAACCTATCCAAAAAGGCGTTCCGATCTCCTCGATAAAAATATCGGCCGCACTTGAATCCAAGTCATAATTTGCCGTTCTAAGACTTGGAACATGCATCTGAAAAACTATCAAATCGGAGAGAGTCGGACTGGATTCTGGATACCAAAAATTTCCACCGGAAGGATCATACGTGAATTCGCTTGATTCTACTTCAACATTGACTGATCCACTTAAACTAAATTTCAAAACATTAGATGGATAAGTGTTAAAAAGCAATTGATTTCCGTAACCAACCCCATCCTTATTTTTCGCATAGCTCCTGTAGTAATATGTGGTTTCAGGAATCAAATTGGTTAAGCTGCTCTGAAACTGAGAGGCACCCTGTCCTTCATTGGTCCTGTCATCTTCAATTGTTGGATCAGGAGAGACAGCCCAGCAAACACCTTTTTCAAGAATTAGTGATCCACCATCCTCCCCGATCAACCCTCCTGATCTTGCAGATCTATCTGTTACATCCGTTACTTCCATGGTTTCAATTTCTATATTGGAATTTATAGGGGTAGGGGGATTTGGAGCATCAGAATCAGATGAACAAGACCAGACCAAGGAAATAGACAGCAACAAAAGGATGTGGAGAGAGATTCGAATCATGTTTTAGTCCTCAATAAAAGAAAGTTAGGTCAAAATTGGATTAAAAGAAAGAAGTAGAAAGCCGCAGGCTGTCGCGAACGGCCTTCTACTACCGGGTCGGGGTGGCGGGATTTGAACCCACGACCTCTGCGTCCCGAACGCAGCGCGCTAACCGGACTGCCTGCCCGTCCGAAGCATAGCGAAGGCGGGCGCTACACCCCGATTAGTTTGCCTCTTAATCATGGCTTCGCCCGGTAAAACCGGACTGCTTGCCCGTCCGAAGTGAAGCGAAGGCGGGCGCTATACCCCGAAAATTCAAACCAAAAAAAATAAAAAGTGAACAAAAAAAGGGGCAATTCTTATGCCCCCTATCAGGAATCGGTTTTCATCCTTTCTGTGACTCCATCAGGACTCGAACCTGAAACCTACTGCTTAGAAGGCAGTTGCTCTATCCAGTTGAGCTATGG
>JANQHS010000379.1 GCA_028282565.1 Cytophagales bacterium
AGCCAGGTCAAAACCGTGGCCTCCATGATACTTTCGCCCATCTTGGGCATCACCATTTCTACTTGTCCCATTTGCCTTCTAAAATTCCGGGCACAAAAATACCATTATTTTGGCTCATTTTGACAACCAGATCCTTAATAGATTTAATGCGCTTTTGGCTGTTAATTCGATATTCAGCAAGCGCTCCCGCTGGTAGTTGAGGAGCTTTGTCTCTACCTCTTTTCCATTTGAAACCGCGATCCAAATGGTGCCAACGGGTTTTTCCTCTGTTCCTCCGTCAGGGCCGGCAATTCCGCTGGTCGCAATGGCATAACTGGAGTTGAATTTTTTACATGCCCCAATGGCCATTTCGCCGACCACCTGTTCGCTTACTGCACCGTACTTTTCAAGGCTTTCCTTTTTCACACCCAATAAGTCCATTTTGGCTTCATTGGAGTAGGAAACTATTGATCCGGGGAAATACGCCGAACTTCCAGACTCCGAGGTAATAAGATGCGCGATCATGCCTCCTGTACAGCTTTCGGCTGTACTGAGGGTTTCCCCTCTTTCCTGTAGCATTTGTCCGATTGCCTTGGAGAGACTGATCTTTCCCCGTCCATAGATATATTTTGAGGCAACTTTCTTCAATGCATCTATTTGTATCTCGATCTCCTTTTCGAGAGAATCGGTATTGGTGCCCTGAGCAGTTAGCCTCAATTTAACCTCGCCAGCACTGGGCAGATATGCCAGTTTGATGTTCGAAGGAAGGGCCTCTTCCCAATCTTTGATCTTTTCCATCAGGAAGGATTCCCCTATCCCTACGGTTTTCACTGTTTTGAATACGATTGTTCCGGTATGGAAGAAGTTCCTGATCCTGTCAAATCCTTGAGAACTCATTAGGTTTTTCATCTCATAAGGCACCCCGGGTAGAGAGATCAACATTTTGCCCTTTTTCTCAAATAGCATACCGGGAGCTGTGCCCCATTTGTTCTGAAGTGGAATACAACTTTCCGGTATATGAGCCTGCAGTTTGTTTACCTCAAGGAGAGGCCGGTTATACTTCTCGAAGATCCTGGTCACCGCCGCTAGTACATCCTTGTTTTCCACGAGCTTTTCTCCAAAGAATTCCGCAATGGTGTTCTTGGTGATGTCATCCTTAGTGGGGCCGAGGCCACCAGTCATGATGATCAGGTCGAATTCCTGGAAACCCCATCCCAGAACGCCCAAAATTGCCTTTTTTCGATCCTGAATAGTAACTCTTTCCCTTACCTCAAAACCGAGGAGTGTGAGCTCCTCGCTAAGCCATCGGGAATTGGTATCATGGATCTGTCCGATCAATATCTCATCTCCAATGGTGCATATCAATGCTTTTTTATTGCTCATTAGCTTTGAGGTAACATTGCAGTATTAATTTAAAATCTGGAAATTAAGTTTGATCAGAACCTTAACCAAAAATTCTGTGGAGGAATTCTTAGCTCAGTTTAAAAACATCGATAAGGGCGATCTGACATATGAAAAGTTGGGTGATCTGTTAAGGTCCAGTCGCGTTTTTGAATTGGATTTAAGTGATTATCTTCCGGAAGAGCCGGAGCCAGGAAATTATTCCAGAAACCGGATACTGGCAGAACCCGTGGAAATTACCATCGTCAGGTGGCCGGAAGAGGGGGAAAGCGCAATCCATTATCATGAAGGTTTCTGGGGATATGTAGCAGTATGTGACGGGATCATTGAGAATGCCGTTTACGAATGGAAGGAGAGGATCTTGTTCAAATCCTCGGGAGATCTTTATTCAAGAGGTGCATTGATTCCGGAGCCTGATGGAGTGATCCACAAGATCTGTAGTTTGAAATATGATCCGGCGATCACCATTCATTTCTATTTCCCTCCTCTTGACAGTTTCAAGGGAATGAAAATTTACGACCTGGAAGCCGGTAGGATCGGAGTCTTGGGGGATTCAGCCGGTGCTGCCTCCTGGAAAGAAGCTGAATCGAGTTTTGATCGGATCGAAGAAAATGCCTTTGAAGTAGAAAAGGAGCTTAAACCGGTATTTGGGTTTTCCATGGTCCATCTTTATCCCAAACCCGATTCACAAGAAATCCAAAACCTGACCTCCGCGTATTTCAGTGAGATCGCTGAACACTATGACCAATTCGATCAGGAACAGAAAGCAAGATCCACTTATATCAAGGCGGTGAACAAATTGGTCTCCTCGAAGATCGCCAGGAGTGAAAAGGGTGATACCAAGGTGCTTTCCATAGGTTGTGGAACTGGTAGGAGGGATCTGGAGATCCAAAACAATACCACTATACTCTACAAGATATTTGGGGTTGACCTGAGTCAAAAGATGTGTGAAGAGGCCAGAAGAAGAGGGATTGAGGCAACCAATGGTGCTTGGATGGAAATCGATTTTCCGGAAAGGGAATTCGATGCCATCTATTTCCTTTATGGTTTTGGACATCTATCGGATTATGATCACAGGCTTGAGTTTCTCAGAAAGGTTAAAAAAACCTTAAAAAGGCGAGGCAGATTTATTTTTGACGTCTTTAACCAGGAAGATCGGTTTGAATGGGGGCCCAGAGCAATTCGAAACTATGAGTTGAATGGACTCGACAGATTCGGGTATGACAAGGGTGATGTGTTCTATAAAAGGAATGATCTGGACATCCCGGCTTTCCTTCATTATTTTTCCGAAAATGCTCTCAGAGATCTGCTATCCGATGCGGGATTCGATTCGGTAGAAATTGAATTTGTAGGATATCGTCATAACCCGGGTCAACTGGTAGAAAAAGATGAGGGGATAATGCTTGTGACGGCTTCAGCCTAGAAGTCGCGAACGGATCTCTTGGCTAAGTTCATCGGCTGCGGAGAACGGATCGATCTTACCGGCCTTGATATCTTTCGTGAGTTGGTTCTTTCTTTCTTTCAACAAGGGGATCTTCTCAAGAAAATGATCCACCTGGGATTTCCATTCGCTATCGAACCAATTGGAATTTTGCCTCTTTCGGTTTTCGTCGAAGCTTCCCGAGTTTTTTAATTCCGAGGCAATCATTTCGACCTTTTTTCTTACGCCTTCCATGCCAGAATCTTCCAAGGAAGAAACCGCAAGGACTGCGGGCTTTGTTTCCGGAGTATTTCGATATAAGATGGACAGAGCATTTTCCAGCGATTTTTTGGCTTTGTTCGCAGCATCTTTGTTTTTGCCATCCGCCTTATTGACCAGGATCAGCTGAGCCATTTCCATAATCCCCTTCTTAATACCCTGGAGTTCATCTCCCGCTCCGGAAATGAGGATGAGCAAGAAAATATCGACCAAACCACCCACACTGATCTCGGATTGTCCTACACCAACGGTTTCCACCAATACATAGCTATAGCCCGCCGCTTCAAGGATGATTATCGATTCTCTGCTGTTTCTGGAGATCCCTCCAAGCATTTTCCCGGATGGAGAAGGTCGAATGAAGGCATTTTTATTCTTGGAGAGGGAATCCATCCTGGTTTTATCTCCGAGGATACTTCCTTTTGAAACCGGGCTACTCGGATCTATAGTGAGCACTGCAACCTTCTCCCCGGAATTACAAAGGGCAGTCCCGAATGCTTCAATAAAAGTGCTTTTACCTGAACCCGGCACTCCGGTTATCCCTATTCTCAATGATTGCCCTGAGTGGGGGATCAGTTTTTTGAGCAATTCCCGTGCATCCTCCTGATCTGAATCGAGACTGCTTTCGATCAATGACAAGCCCTTTCCGATCAAAACCCTGTCGTTCTTTCTTATACCCTCAAATATCTCTTCAACTCTTTGATTTGGCATTGATGATTTCTTTTGCGCAATAATTTGCGAAATTTAGGCTGCCCTGTTTTTCAGGTAAAAACCAATGCAGTAAAGCTATGAAAGGAAAGCTTTTTTGGGATTCGTTTCTAGGAACGGTGTTTATTTTTTTCCTGATCGGAGTGGTATTCAGGTTCTCCGCTTTTGGGATTTTCAATGCCTTTGATCCGATTGGAGAGGCGATGAGCGATATCGAGATCACCGATATCGTATTCTCAAGACTGAGAGAAACGCCGCCCGCAGATACAAATGTTGTTCTGGTCAATATCGGAACCCTTCCAAGAGCCGGGATCGCTGAGGAGATCAATATCATTTCCAAATACGACCCCAAAGTCATCGGTCTGGATTGTTTTTTTGAAGATTTCAAAGATCCTTTCGGGGATAGCCTCCTGAAAGCAGCTATTCAGAATGCCGGGCCGGTGGTTATGGCTTCCAGACTCCACGGTTGCAGCGAGGCCAAGGGTGGATGCGATTCACTGGGGGGATCATTGCCATATTTCACCGAGGGTATCGATCTGGGTTATGCTAATCTGATCAGTACAGCCACGAGTCAGGAAAAGTTTAAAACCAATAGGACCTTTGCCGCCAAGGTCAGGTTGAAGGGAGAAAGGGCTGAGGCATTTGCTGTGAAATTGGCCAGATATGCCAATTCTCTCCATGTCCAACTCCTATTGAATCGAAAGTACCCCTACGAAGTGGTCAATTTTCGGGGTTATGGAGGATTGGGCGGAAGGTTTTTTTCTCTGGATGTCATGGACGTTTTTACGGAGAATTTTGACCCCGGCCTGATCAAAGACAAGATCGTCATTTTCGGATTTATGGGGCAGGATTTTTCGGATAAGTCCTGGGAGGACAAATATTTTACTCCATTGAATCCCGATTATGCCGGACGCACCAACCCCGATATGTTTGGTGTGACAATTCACGCAAATATCATTGCCATGATCCTCAATAAGGACTTTATCGGAGTGATGGGCAACACCACCAGTATCATTTGGGCTATACTGATCTGCTTTTTAAATGTCTTACTTTTTAATGTGATTTATTACCGACTGCCGTTATGGTACGACGGTCTGACCAAATTGATCCAATTGGTTGAGGTATTGGTGGTTTTTTTCATCATCGTGATGGTGTTTCACTACTTTTCTTATAAAATCAACATTACTTTGGGAATTGTAGCCATCCTTTTGGCAGGAGATTCGTTAGAAGTATATCAGGGTGTTGGTAAAAACACCTACAGACTATTAAAAATTAGGTTTCAAAAAAGATTTAAGCTATGAATAAGTTGATCATTAAGGTTGTTCTATTGCTTCTTGTGTCTGCTGTTGCATTTGGGCAGGGATTTGAATTCAAAGTTCTTGCCAGCAGGGGCGACAACAAGATCAAAACAAGTTCGGCCGATTGGGGGCCGATCAAAACCGGCTCAGCTATCATGGGCGGCAGTCAGATAGAGGTTGGCGGTTCATCTTACCTCGGGTTGATGCACAAAACCGGAAAAACAATGGAAGTCAAGACGCCCGGTACCTATTCTATCGATGACCTTTCCAAAAAAGTGATGACCGGAGGATCTTCGGTGGCATCAAAATATGGTGAATATTTATTGGCCCATATGAGTGGGGGCGGGGATGAGGATATCAATCAGGAGAAGCTCAACAATATGAATGTCACGGGGGCGGTGTCCAGGGCGACGGATAATGAAAAGCTGGACATCATCATTCCCGATCGCTCAATGTTATTGTCGACATCGGATGCGTTTTTCAGATGGATACCTAACCCGGAGAATGAGAAGGATAGTTATGTCGTGACGGTCAATAATCTACTGGAGGAAAATGTAACAACCCAAACTGTTTCCGAGCCTTATTTCGATCTGGAGTCCCTGGAAGGGATCAGTATAGAAGATCAGATGGGCTTGATCATCAATGTTAAATCAAAGACGGACGAAGGATATTTTTCCGCTAATTATGCATTGCAGGCTTTCATGGAGCCAAACAAGGAAACCATTATGAGTGAGCTGAATGAGTATAAAACAACGCTGCCAAGCGAGGAAGAAGCGATGAAGAATTTCCTTTTGGCGATGTTCTATGAGCAGAACGGTTTGAATTTCCATGCCTTAAGCTGCTACACTAAACTATTGGTCCTGGAGCCTGAGAATGAGTATTATGCTGCCTCTTATCTTGATTTTGTCAAAAGAGCCGGCTTAGAGGCAGAATGATCAAATGGAAAGGATCTCATTCATCCTGAGTAATTCGGGATGAATGGGCTTCTTTTTGGTGATGGCCTCATTCAATGGAGTGTAAACAAGGGCGTTGTTCACGATTCCTACCATATGGCTATTTCTACCATACATCAACCCTTCCACTGCGCCTATTCCCATCCTCGAAGAGATCATCCGATCCTGGGCTGTTGGTTTTCCTCCCCTCTGAATATGCCCGAGAATTGAGATCCTGTAATCCATGTCTCCAAGAATCTCTTTGACTTTGGATGAAACCTCAATGGAACCGCCTTCTTCATCTCCTTCTGCTACTACGATTATCGATGAGTTCTTGCTTCTTTCTATTCCCTTGGTTAGGGTATCGGCTACTTCCTGTACGGAGGTCAGGGTTTCGGGGACGAGTATGAGTTCAGCTCCGCCACCGATCCCGGTGTAGATGGCAATGTATCCGGAGTCTCTTCCCATGACTTCAATAAAAAAAATACGGTCATGTGAAGACGCGGTATCACGGATCTTGTCAATGGCTTCAAGGGCTGTGTTCACCGCACTATCAAAGCCGATCGTAAAATCGGTTCCAAAGAGATCATTGTCGATCGTTCCCGGTGCACCTACAACCGGAACGCCGAATTCCTCATGAAAAATACTCGCCCCTGAAAAGGTGCCGTTTCCTCCAATGGCGACAAGTCCCATAATCCCATGCTCCTGTAGATTTTTGAACGCTTTTTCCCGGAATTTCTTTTCGTGGAAATCCTTTGATCTGGCAGACTTGAGAATCGTGCCTCCTCGTTGAACGATATTGCCCACACTACGCGAATCCATTGGTTTGATCTCATTTTCGATCATACCCTGGTAGCCACGAGAGATCCCGTATGGTTTGATATTATGAAAAAGACAGGTCCTGACAGCTGCCCTGATACAGGCATTCATACCGGGCGCGTCACCGCCGGAAGTAAAAATCCCAATTTTATCCATGGTTATTTTATTCTTTTGAAAAATAGGGAAAAGAAAAGTAGCTTTTGAGAGTAAGGATCAAAACCCAAGAAAAGTTTAAGGCTGAAAAGGAATATGTTTTCTCGGTTCTTTTTCGTGACCTGCTTGGCTGGGAATATGACATTGAAACTGGCACCTACGATGATTTTCTGATCATCCTTCCCAATTCCTCCAAACTCCATTTGCCTGACAATTTCTTTGGACTTCTTGAAAACAATTCGGGAAACTACGATCCGGATATCCTTCCATCAGATTTTGTGGAAATGGATGAGCCCATTTTTCTAAGAAGAAGAATCCATACATTTTACGGAAACCCGCTTCTGGAACTTGAAGACAAGGAGGCCTCATTTGGATGGGATATTTTTGGCTGTGTTTTTTATTGCCTAGCAAGGGTC
>JANQHS010000384.1 GCA_028282565.1 Cytophagales bacterium
CCGGTTCCCACTTGCTGGCCGTTGACGTAGAGAAACCCCACACCCGCATTCAACACAAAGGCCACATGGGTCCACTGGCCCACTGGCACAACATTGGGAGTGGATGATATATTGGCATTGGTACCCCCGGATATATAGACGAGACCACGATTGCCCGAGACGGAAAAAGAGTTTCTGGATCCGACGGCGTTCAGGCCATAATCCATAATGCAGAGGTTGGCCGCGGGAGCCGCCACATCTACAAAAACCCAGGCTTCAAAGGTCCTGTTATTGGCTCCCAACACACCCGGGAAAGTTGTCTGAACAACATCATTCGAGCCATCGAAATGCAAGGCGTTTTGAGCAGAAGAAATGATCGGCAAGCAAAAAAGAAAGGCTGCGATGTAAAAAGTAATCAGCTGTTTCATGGAGTAGAATTTCGGCGAAAATATGTCTTTTCACCATGCTGTTTACCTTGATGTAAGTTATTGGCACAATTTGAAAATTGACCTGAAGTCCTGTCATTGTTCATTGAACCTCCTTAGAACTTGTTCTTCCATCATCTGAATGTATCTCAAGCATCTGATAATGCGACTAGCCAAACTCAAGCCGGTGGAAGCGCTCAAATCGAGCTCAGAACATAAATACAGTTGATCGGTTCTTCTGTTGGAAATGCGCTAAAGCAAAGACCTTAAAGAGGCGAATGGCCCCCGTAATCGTTCTTTGTATGCTCAGATCGAGGCAAGTGATCAAAAACGGAGCACTTCATTTAGCGGTTCTTCTCATCGCTTGATATTCTTCCAAAATATTTTTCTTTTGAACACCTAAACACATTTTATAGCCTTGAAGAAGCTACTACTTCATAATCGCGATCGAAAGGTCATGCTGGAACTCGATCTTAAGAACAGGGAGATCAGCAAGGGAGACCGGCACCAGAAGTTCGACAGAATGTCCTCCTCTCCCTATGTCTTCTTTCGTGGCTCGAACCATCTTTTCTGGGAGGATTTCTACAATGATTGGCGCATCAATTTTTTTGGTGGCAGCAAAGAGACCATGACATGGATCAATGGCGATGCGCATATCTACAATTACGGAGCCTATGCCAACCACGACGGACAGGCGATTTTCTGCATGGATGATTTTGACGATAGCATCATAGCTGATTATCAGTTTGACCTTTGGCGCATGGCCGTAAGCATAGTGCTGGACTGCCGGGAGCATAAGGTCTTTAAGCGAAATCTCATCAGAAAGGCGGTCCGCAGCTTTGCCAAGGCCTACAGAGAGCAAATGAGATCGCATCAGGATGATGATCCATACAACGAAAAACACCTGACCGCCAAAAGCTCAAAAGGGCTGATGAAAAAATTCCTGAAGAATGTAGAGAGAAAAAAGCATCGCTTAAAAATGCTCAACAAATGGACATATCAGGAAGACGGTGACCGTCGCTTTGACCTGGCCAACCCCAAAGTCAAAGCCGTCGATGAGAAAACCTATCAGTCCCTGGAGCGCGCTCTGAAAAAATACCGCAAAACGGTCAGCTCAGGCCTTGCAAAAGATGCAACGCGCTTCGAGGTGAAGGATATCGTATGCCGATTGAGCGCCGGTACCGGCTCTCTGGGTGCCGAAAGATATTATGCCCTATTGGAAGGTGACAGCGACGTTGCGGAGGATGATGTGATCATCGATATCAAGGAGCAGGGCAAGCCTCCACTGTATGATCATATGAATTCCAAGGAGCAACAAGAATTTGACAGCCTGTTCCCCAACCCTGCCGAGAGACATGCCCATGCATTCAAGGCATTGGCCGAGCACCCGGATCAATATCTGGGATGGATAAAATGGAAGGGCAAATTTTTCTCCGTAAAGGAAAGATCTCCCTTCAAGGCCGATTTCCCAACGGAAAAACTCAAGAAGTCCGAAGAGCTGCTTTTTATGTCCAAGATCTGGGGAGATGTATTGGCTTCCAGGCATAAGAGGGCGAGCTATGTCCTAAATGACCAGGCGCATGAAATGCCTGAAGCTTTTTCGGCCCTGATCGAGGGAAGAGAGGATGACTTTGATGATCTGGTGGTCTCTATTGCCTTTCGATATGCTGACTGCGTGGAACAGGATTATAATTATTTTCTGGACGCTATAGGGTCAGATTGACCTTGCCCTGAGCACCATATAATGCCGATGAATTTATGATGACTTCCATTCCAATTCATCTCAGAGAACCCAATACCAGGTTTGGATGATAAAGATTATGAAATTCATTTTCGGCCTTTGTTTGCTAAATTATTTATTTCGATCTTAGGAAAAGTCAAAAAAATCTACCTCTCCTAATGCGCGACACCATCGATATAAGGTCTCTGATCGTGGGACTGATATCAGCTGTAGGGAAATCTCAATATGAGATGGATCGAAGTTCCATCAATTCGGCGGTAAAATTGTTGGAAAGCGGCTTGACGGATCAAATGGGACTAAAAGCCCATTGGTATGCCATTCCCGAAGCCGAGTTGGCGATCAAGATGCTCTTCGAGATCAGCAAGGATAGAGAATTGCGCTCCCAATTGCTTGACGGTGCATATACTTCCAAGTACAATGTAGACACCAAGCTGACCAGCGACTTCCTCTTGAAGATCAAACGCGTTCCCCTGAAAAGCGACCTCAATGTCACCATCCAAAATGAAAAGAGGCTGGTGGAAAAAGTATCAAGGTATCGAAGAGTGGCGCAGTTACTTCAGAACTATGAGCATAGTTTCCTGAACGTGAGCTTTCATCCCTTTGAAGGTGGCTCCATGTACAATGGAGGAAACTGGTACATCGAGCTGGTTCATCCGCCTCAGGAAGGAAGCAAACAGGCTTCCGGATTGATCATGAAGGCGATCCTGATCGTGGATGATGAATCAGGAGAGCCCATCACAGCTAAGTACTTTGAAGATTAATATGAGCACAAAGAGGACCAAGAGCCCGGGATCTATCAAAAAGATAGCGGGAATATCATCACTCTCAGCCACCAAACCCACCGATTCCGTAGAGAATTTAGCCCTCAATGAGCTGCAATCGCGTCCCCTACTTTCAGCGTTTTTGTCGGGCTATACACAACTGATGGGAAAGATGATGTCCATCAATAAATCGGGGGAAGTTCAGCATCAACTGGATATTCGGGAATTCGAAGTTTCCATTAAAACCGGCTTTCTAGGATTAGAAAAGGATGAAATCAAAATAATAATATGAGTGAAAAGAGTATTGCAGATCTGGAGAACGAGATCAATAGCCTCAGAACCCTGGTATTCGATCTGTACAACGAACTGAAATCGGCAAGATCCGAAGGCCAGAAGGTCACAGGCATTGCGGTAAAGACCAGTGATCTGATGAACGGATTTCAAAATTCCATGGCGAAGGCGATCAAGGCCAGCAGCCTTGAAAGCAGCGAAAGCGAATCGATCAAGGATTATATAGTTCAGGACCTTGAGGTGGAATTCGCCCTGCCCCTGGTTGCGGAGCGCGGGGAAGATGAGCCCATGTTGATGCTTCCCAATATCAAGAGCGTTACCGATGAGTCGCCGATGGTGAACCTCAAGTTCAAGATCGCCAACGTCCCTGAATCAGAAGAATGAGGCATTATTTAAATCAAAAGAACAAGCAGAAATCCACCCTGACCTCTACAGGTGACAGCGGAGGAGGGTACATGGAGGACATTATCAGGGAAATCGGGCTTGCCCTTGCCCAAAGCCAGGAAAGACTCGATGAAATGCTGATCGAAGGTCAGCAGTTGCGATTGAAAGAGATCGTGGCAAATCCCCAACTGATCTTGCCCGAGCCTTCAGCATTCGTCTTGCCCGAAGCCAAACTTGATCTGAACATGTCGATCAAGGGTAAAATGGATTCCGAGAACAATTTCAAGATTGAAACCAAGCCACATAATGCCGAGAACCAAATAAAGTCCAATGTAAATCAGGAAGTCAGCTCCAAGGTTTCCCTGAAATTCGCCATGGTGCCGGAAGAAGGTATTGACCAG
Organism: Cytophagales bacterium; assembly: GCA_028282565.1. Taxonomy (GTDB): domain Bacteria; phylum Bacteroidota; class Bacteroidia; order Cytophagales; family CCMP332; genus JANQHS01. Next base: position 3,983 of record JANQHS010000384.1, read on the forward strand.
GCAAAGTCCAATGCTGTGCCTTCCAGGCAGGAAGCTTCTGACATTCGTGAAAAGGCGATCAAAGAAATCGAAGAGAACAACAGAAAGTCCAGTAAGCCGGAGATCAGCTATAATCTAATCGTCGTTGAGTACGTTCAGGATTCCAGAAAATGGTACGCGGGAGCATGGGATGGCAATGAACTCGCAGCGCTTTTGATCTACGATGATACCACGGGTGACTTTGTCGATCTGGTATTCATGTCCCCCAATCATAGAGAGATAGAAGATATCACCGAGCTGGCCAATCCCCTGATCACCTCTATCGATAAGCCCGTGGTTCAACGCGGAGAGACGGTGACCATTTTGGGAGAAAACCTTGGGGCACTGAACATGAGCGATACAGAGGTCCGAATTGCCGGCAAACGAGTTGATCCCCTGGAGGTATCTCTTGAAAAGATCACCGTAAAGATCACTCCTGACCTCACCAGCGGACCGATCTCCGTGACCATCGGAGAATTTACTCATGAATATGCTGAGCCTCTGATGATTATTGCGACCCCCCTTCGTTTCCTCGGAGGCAGCAACTATGGGTATTTCAATCCGGAAAATAAACAGGGAAGTTTGGTCAGAATGGAAGGTCAAAACATATCTGAGCAAACAGAGTTGCATTTTGCCAATGGCGCCGTAGCCAGACCGGTTACACACACCGCCCAATCCGCTGAATTCAAGGTTCCACAGGATGCCTTTTCCGGCCCGGTAAGTTTCAAAACCGACATTCATGAAATCAAACTGGACAGATCCTTTTACCTCCGTCCATTCATATCCGATGTCTCTCCCAAGGAAGCTCCCTTCAAGGCCATGGTTCGAATTTCCGGAAACCACTTTTCCAATGTGACTCAGCTCCGGATCGGAAAACGCATTTTCGATCTGGATGAAAACTCAAATGATTCGCTTTTCTTCATCAGGAGCGAACAATCCTTGTTGTTTGCGGTCCCAAAAAACGCCGGTGACGGGTGGATCTATCTCAAAAGCCAGGACCTCTGGTGGGAAACGAATACATTCTTTTACCAGGTTCCCAGCATTCAGAAAGCCCCGGATTATTTGGTCATCGGAAAGGACTTTGAAGTTTTGGGGTATGGCATGGGAAATAAACCTCAAGGCCTCTATATCGAATTCTTTCAACAGGAAAAAATTATTGAAGCCTCCTATGTCAAAGATGCTCCCGGTGACGATGCCCAGGTTTTGGGTTTAAAACCGAAAGATCCCCTTTATTCGGACAAACTCAGGATTATCAGGGCCGATATCGCTTCGGAAGATCAATACGAGGAAACCACTGCATTATGGAAACGCAAGGTTCCGGTTTTCAAGGAAGGCACTCAAAACGAACAGATCCTCTGGTGCTCACCGACATGGGAAGATATCGACCAACATTGGCAATATACCGGCTTGGAATTGATATCGACCGATGTCTTGAAGAAAGTAGATGATATCGGAGCTCTTCGCTTTGTTCATGACTCCAAGAAGATCGGTTCCTATTTCACCTTTTACGGAGAGTTCTACAGCCTGGAGACCCTGAAGCTCGAAATAGCCCCGGCCACGGGCACTTCACAATTGATCCTGAAGATCTCCAAGGACAGCTTTGCGCTCATGTTCCCCCTTGGAGGAAATACACTTAAATGGGGAGAGGATCTTGTACCCGAAGAATCACTTGAGAAGCTCTTTTTAAAAGTAAGTCTGACGAACCAGGTATTTGCCTTGCAGATCAATGGGCGGTATTTTGAATACGAACTGACTCCTGGAACCCATGCGGTTGCAGACATAATTTTCGAATTCAACAAACTTGACGGCCCCTTTGAACTCAGGGTCAATCCCACCAAGGGGTCCTACATCAACTCGATCATCATCAGTCAATTGGATTCCCTGCTGCTTCCGGAATTCAGCAATTACCTATGGGATTATGAATTATCAGAATTGGAAGGGGAACAGGAAGGTTATCAACTGAATCCTATCGAGAATTTTCCGACCACCCAGTCAAGCGAATTGATCCTTGAGGGATCAGGGTTCAATGAATATACCTCTGTCATGATCAATGGCTCGCGCTTCAATGCGGTGTATGACGAATCCAATGAACGTTTGAAAGTAGATCTGAGCTCCGGTGTACTTTCCAACGGAGAATTATATGTCTTTGATTATTTGAATCCTGAGATCCGCTCCGAGCCCATCGCCTTCATGTATCTACAGGGAGCCAGGATCGATTTTTCTACCCAAGAGGTAAAGGCAGGGGAAGTCATCAGCATACGTGGAGATCATTTCAAAAATCTTGGCATTCCGGATGTTTATATCGAGAAATTCGGGCCGCTGGAAGTACAAAGCCTTACCAACCAATTGATAGAGGTAATCGCCCCCAAGCTTACCTTATTGGGAGGAGATCTGAAACTTGTATATGATGATTCGGAGGAGGTTTCGGACTTTCCTATCAATGTCAGTTCTCTGAACAGTTATGATTTTCTCAGAAATGCATTCTCGGCAAAATGGTTGGTATATGAGAACATCGCTGAACCTACTGTTATGCCCTTCAACTCGGACGCAAGAGAAGCTGAAGGCTATGGTTCGGTTTTGAAAAAGGAAAACGTCTTGCTGGACGATGGAAATCGCTACGACGAATGCCTGTTGGTCACCTGTCCTGATCCAAATAACCGGTATATAGAAGGACGATTTGAAGACTTCTATCTACCTGCCTCCTGGGAAATGGTTTTTGATATGGGCTTCTTGGAAGAGGCTACTCAAACCGATGGAGTTCGTGTTTCCATTTTCCTGGAAACAGAGACGGATAAATTTTCCTTTGCAGATAGGGCTTATATGGTCTATGGCAGGGAGTTGTCTCAGTTTGTATTCTCTCCGGATTCGGATACCCAAAACATCGCGGGCACGTTGGTGATCAGGGTGGAGCCTAAGACCTTGAGTATCGATGATCGGCTTGCCCTGGTGAAGGCTCAGCTAAACTTCAGTCATGTCGAAAAAGGATGGACCCTGCTCTTCGGTTCCGACAAAACCAATATTCTCACCATTCCCGGTATTAAAGGAGACGCACAGGATCACAATATGCCCGGATCCAGAAGCTTTTCTGCAGTTTGGCAAGATAACAAGGGTGTCATTTGGGTCTTCGGAGGTTATGGAAACGACGTCAATCCGAGGAACGGGCGACTCAACGACCTATGGAAGTTTGATGGAGACCAGTGGACTTGGGTGAACGGCCTGTTCAGTACCAACGGTTATTCAAAGTTCAGCGAAGTGCCGGGGGAAATGACCACTCCCGGTGGCCGCCTCGCAACCGCACATTGGAAAGACCATGAAGGAACCTTTTGGTTATTCGGAGGTCATGGTTACCACGAAGGTGGCAGGCAGCGCTCACTGAATGACCTCTGGAAATTTACCGAGGAGGACGGATGGGAAATGCTTGGCATTGACATATCGTGGAAAGACAATGGGGAACATGGTGCTTATGACACCCTAACCACCATGCTTGATGGAGATAATCTGGAATTCAGCACAAGGTACTGGCCCCTGACCAGGCATTACAGCGCATTCTGGTATGATGAAAACACCAAGCTATTATGGTTGTTTGGCGGGTATTATGAGCAGCCCCACTTGGAGTTCTGTATCTCCGACCTTTGGACATTTGATGGCACCGACTGGCAATTGAGAAACGGAGATGCAACCAGGGATTTTGTTCCGGGCCAAGCCAATGACCGTCCCTCCGCCAGGCGTGGCGCATCGATCTGGACCGATGATCAGGGCATACTTTGGCTTTTTGGAGGCTTTGGGCCCATAACTGCGGGAGGTCCTTATCGTTCATTGAATGACCTGTGGAAGTTTGATGGCTCCTCCTGGACCAGGGTGCAGGATAACGATCTTCAACTATCCGGAAGTTTTGTTCAAGACAAAGCTCGTCCCGGCCCCAGGGAACATGCCGCAGTATGGAGAGATAATGATGGGATCGTCTGGATGTTTGGAGGCGAGGGTTCGAATACCGAAACCTATAAGGCGGCTCCATTAAACGATCTTTGGAAGTTTGAAAACAATACCTGGCATCATGAAAAAGGCCCGCTGAGTATGCGTGACATGGGCAATGTGACCGTGCCCAAAGTACCAAATCCCGAGAGCTGGCCCTCGGCAAGGCTGGGAGCTGCCACCTGGGTGAATCCTACCGGCTGGTTGATGATGTTCGGTGGCAAGGGTTATGGGGAAGCCCAAAAAAGCGGAAACAAGTCGCTGGGCAGGTTGCAGCAGTTGTGGCAGTTTTCGCCTGAAGAACAGAATTAATGGAATTCCGCTGGTATCACATTACCGCCGCTCATTCTTTCGGCCGTGTTGGGGCTTCCATCGGCATTGGTATAGGTCGATTCATTTTCATCCAAGGCTGGACTGTTCCAACAAATAGGACATTCAATTTTGTCACCGGAGACATGGTTGGTTGTGGTTGAAGTGGCATCATTTCTTTTTCTTGTAATAAGCTTTCGCTCTCCCCTACCAATTCTGCGGGGACCGGTATCCGTGCTATCAATGATCTCACTTCTTCTACCGTTTAAACAGTCGGTATGCGGAACAATTTTATGATCTATTATTCTATTGACGGATATGTCTGAGATCTCACTTATGTCTACGATAGAGGAAACCGCGCCTGTCGAGTTATATGCCTTAATGATCCTCTCCGCGAAAGCTTTAACCTTTTGAACCTGAGAGTTATATTTTGCTTTCTCTTCATCGGTCGCACCATCACCCGGAGCGGTCATGTCAACCGAGAAATCAAAATGCCCTTCAATAGCAATCTCAGACTTAACATTATTTGCTTTTAGAGCCTTAAATAGATTCTTGATTGATTTAACGATTCTTTTATCCTCTATTTCTTTGTCATCGTCTGCATCGATGCGATCAATAACGTCGGATACCTGCTTGGGATCTTGAGCAATTTTATGGGGCTTGTCAAAGTTATTTATCGGATCAGGGATTCCATCGGTAAAGAGCTTCAAATAGATGTCTTTTCCTTTTACTTCATCATCCACAATGTCCTTTTTGAGAACATCATAGAGTGCTTGTGGTAAAGGGGTGGTTAATTCCGACAGAGACACGAGATCTGCTAACTTGGAAGCCAGGTTGTCCTTGTTGACTTCATTGATATTGACCCATATCTTGCTCACAGTGCCTTCCGGAGAGGTCAAATTAAAATGAACCCTTTCCGTACTTTCGGAATAAGCACCTTTGAATCCCCTTTTTTTTGAAACTCCTGCCTTCCACCTCACCATCCTGACTCCCACATACCTTGTTCCTCCCAGCAAGTACAAAGAGTTAACATAGTTCTTTATGGATTGTAGATAGTTGCCCTTGACCTTTGAGGCAGAATGCGAATCATCAATAAGAATTAAATGATAGGTTAAGGCAGGAAGGGATAATTTGGGTCTAATAAAGAATTTCTGAATATCCGCACCATCCCATTCATTTGATCCAATGTCATAGGTCCTGTTTTGATAAGACAGATTAACATCGTGAAGTAGAACGAAATGATAATAACCAGCTGGGACATGAGATAACAAGGGCCCCGGGCTTTCCGCTGGATTTCCTGTAACCCTCCCAACATACTTCCAATTATTTCTGATCCAGTTTGGCCGCGCCGGATTCGGATTGATCGCTTGCCAATAATCCCTAAAACCTCCGGTCCCAGGGGCAGAATCGGCACCATTTGCGGCCACAAAAAATGAATCGTCAATCGCCGGGTAAATAGTGGATTCGGTTCTAATATTTCGATTTCTTGCGTTGAGATCGGCAGGAACGACTGCAGGTGGTATGAATTGCAAAACCTGATCCCTGTTAACCACATTCAGGATGTTTTCAAACGACGAAGAATACTTGCTTACCCATATATCTACTTGTTCACGACCTGTCCCTCCCTCGGAAAACCTTGTCTCGAACAATTCACCGGCCGGAAATCCATCGGTGTATCCAAGTATTACCCAACCATAATATCCCAATGCGTAATGGGGAGATTCATGGACGGGATTGCCAACATCTGAATCCTTTTCACGATCAATCAAAAATCTTGGATCCGAGTCATTCGCAAATTCGACAGAAAGCCCCTTATGATAGTCCACAACCATATCTGCCTGATATTCCCTCTTTGCTTTGATAGGCCTCTTTTCCATTTCCAGTTCGACCAAATATTTAGGTGTTGGCTTTGGTTTCGTTGGATTTTTAACGGTCTTCTCAAGAATGTGACCGGACCTTACTGTTGCAGAAACCTTGGTGGTTTCCCTATTTACAATTACCAAAGTCTTGTTCTTCCCGTTTTCCATTCCCTATTCAATTTTGTATTTATCCTTTATTGCTTTCAAGGTATTCTTCAGGGACACATAATCCGTCGCATTATAAGTTGACAATATCCAGGACGAGGAAGGAGCTTTTAAGGCCTCTAGATCATTTTTCAATTTATCCGTATTGGTGGTCTTTCCGGTTCCTCGATCATCAACATCATAGAGTTTGTAGGCAACAAACTCTATTGCAATTGGTGAAGAATTTTCGCGCGTAATATGCTCAAAGCCCTCTCCCGCTTTCGCCTGGCCAAGACCGTCGGTTATCACCACCAACACTTTGCATTTTGTGGGAAATGATTCCATCGCCTTTGCCGCATTTTCGATAGCTGACTTCAACGGTGTACCTGAGGTAAAAGGCAGGTCCTTTAATACATCTTTCTTAAAACCATCTATTTTGAACCTGAATGAATCATTTTTAAGAGCGGCAATTTGTGGTTCAATTCCTGAAGATGGTTCTCCTCTAAATGTGTATAAAAGGATATTATTAAGGGTTGAACTGTATGGAATTAATTCCCTGAGTGCATTTGTTGCCTTAGTATATAGCCGTGCTTCCGCGTCTTCAGCAGGTTTACCATTTTTTGCAGAGTCTTCACCTCCATAGTATGAACGAGACTCATTATCACTCATACTACCACTTGCGTCAAGTAAAATGAAAACGGAAAGTTCACCGGAATCTACAAATAGGCTTTGTATGTCCAACCCAGGATCATCCTTGCTGTCTTTGTTTTGAGGATGAGGAGCTGTATCTTCTATTTCAATCCACTCATATGATTTCCCTGGAATCGGATTGGTCAGAGCATTCTTTATCCGGACTTTATCCGGAGAAACGGGCAACTTTGGGTCTTCACCCTGTCTTGGAAACTCAGATTGTTCAACATCTTCGATGATCAAAGCATTTCCATAAGTAATCAACGGTTTTTTTTCACCGGTCTTTTCTTCAATGATGGTTGGAAAATTGCTTCGATCTTCCAAAAAAACCAATGGAGGCTGAAATCGAACCATCAATTTTCCGTTGAGGCCCAAACTCAAATAGGTCGATCCGCTTAGTAATTGATTTCGCTCATCGTCACTCAAGTTTTTCAGGTTAATGCCCTCGGGTTTCTCCAAATAACCATTGATTACCATCGATCCATCAGGATATGAATCTCCGGCGATCTTATAAAGTGCTGTGGGAAAAATGGTTTTCTGCTTAAGTTTTCCTTGGCATCCATTCAACTGATTTGTATTATTTAGATCAAGAGCCTTCTTTATTCCGTTTTGATAAATATCTACTCTTCCGGTACCTCGTGCTTCCTGTTGCAAGCCACCATTGATCACTCCACCAACAGCAGTAAGTATTTTATCCCGGCTGATTTTAGTTTGAATTCTTGCCAAGTAATCCTTCACCTCCATGGCACGTCTAAGACACAAGTTTTCATTGTAAGTCCTG
>JANQHS010000396.1 GCA_028282565.1 Cytophagales bacterium
TTAGGGTGTATGAAATTTGCCAAAATGCCCTTAATTGAGTTCATAAAGAAGTGCATGATTACAAGAATCGCTTTTCCACTCCTGATCCTATTTATCTCATTGGCCGGTTGTCAAGAGGATAGCGATAACCCTGGCCCAAATCATCTGGACGGGCTGATCGGTGAATGGAAACTTGAGAGCAGATCGGTCAATAACATCACGCCTCTAATCATTGAATGTTGCGATGAATTGCGACTCAATGAGGATCAAAACCTGCAGGACTTCCGCGGAGACTTTGTGTCGACGGGATCGAGCCATAACATTGAGGGAGACTTCAAGGTGGATCGGGCAGTACAACAGATCACCTTCTACTTTGATGACCAAGAGCTTGAATACAATTTCGATCTAGATCAGGATGTCCTGACCTTTTTCTATCTGGAATCCGGAAATGAGGTCGAGGAGCGCTGGAGGAAACAATAACCTTTATGCTTGGGGCATCCGACCAAAATGAACCCCGAATTCTAAAACCGTTTCAGGCTTTCAAATCCCCTCCGTCTATTACTTTTGGAATTCCAAATTCTCAACTTAAACAATAATCACTATGGAAATCTCTCAGATCATGGATCAGATCACGGCAATCGGCTTGACTTATGGACCAAAACTGCTGGCTGCGCTTGGAGTTTGGATCGTCGGTTCATGGGTGATCAAGGCTCTGACCAATGCCACCGGAAGAGCCCTTTCAAAATCCAACACGGATGACTCTTTAAAGCCGTTTCTGAAAGGAATTGTCAACACCCTGCTGAAAGCCATGCTGGTGATCAGTGTGCTCGGCATGTTGGGCATCGAGATGACCTCCTTTGTAGCCATACTCGGTGCTGCCGGTCTGGCGGTTGGATTGGCACTATCCGGAACGCTTCAAAACTTTGCCGGCGGGGTGATGCTCCTGATCTTTAAGCCCTTCAAGGCAGGCGATGTGATCGATGCCCAGGGTTTCATCGGCTCGGTGAGCGAGATCCAGATCTTCAATACCATTTTAAAAACCCCGGACAACAAGACGATCATCATCCCGAATGGAGGACTGTCAACCGGATCGATGACCAACTATTCAACTGAACCCACGCGAAGGGTTGACTGGACCTTTGGAATCGGATATGGTGATGATGCCGATAAGGCCATAGCGGTCATGCAGCGTCTATGCGATGAAGATCCCAGAATTCTAAAAGACCCAGAGGTGTTCATTGCCCTATCTGAATTGGCGGATAGCTCAGTAAATTTTGTGGTGCGGGCCTGGGTAAATACAGAAGATTATTGGGCGGTTTTCTTCGACATGAACAAGAAGATCTATGAGACTTTCGGAAAAGAAGGGCTGAACATTCCATTTCCACAAATGGATGTTCATGTACACAAGGACTAAACCGGAACTCCATGGCCGGACTGGTAAATCAGGAAACAGACCTGAGTGTTGATGCCTATCTCGACAACATCGAGAACGAATCAAAAAGAGAGGATGCGAGGAAGCTGCTGGAAATGATGAAAAAGGTAACAGGCCAGGAACCCAAGGTCTGGGGAGACAATTATTTCATCGGTTTCGGAAAGTATAAGTACAAAAGAAAAGGAGGCAAGGAGGAGTTTGAATGGTTCAACGTGGGATTTGCTCCCAGGAAGAGCAAACTGACCATATACCTGACCTATGATGTCGGCAAGCAGCAGGAACTCCTAAGCAAACTGGGCAAATACAAACACGGGAAAGGCTGTTTGTACATCAATAAGCTGGCAGATGTTGACCTGAAGGTTTTGGAAAAGATGGTGGAAAAGAGCAAAGAGGCTTCCTGGTACCAATCCTGAAAATGGAGGGATAGAGGAATCCAAGCTTGTACACAATGCCCTGAAGGGAGATAAGGAATCTCTTGAAAAGCTGATACGGACACATGAGGCATTTATCTATAATGTGGCCTGGAAATACACCAACGATCCCGATGAAGCCTAAGACCTGTGCCAGGAAGTCCTGATCAAGGTGATCACCAACCCCTCTTCTTTCTGACCAGACAACAAAAACGGACTGACTTTTGTTAAAGATGCCAAGCATGAAAAGGTTCGGTTTTTCTTGGTTCTTCGCCTCTGTGATTTGTCTTGGCGCCCTGGCCCAAACGATAGATCCCGGGAAGTCTTCAGTCAGCTTTGAGGTCAGCAATATGGCGTTCAGAACGGTTTCAGGTACATTTTCCGGAATGAAGGGGGAAATCAAATTTGATCCCAAATCAATTGACAGTTCATCATTTGAAGTTTGCATTGACGCAGCTTCGGTCAATACCGAAAACAAAAAAAGGGATGATCACCTTCGAAACGAGGATTTCTTCGAAGTAAA
>JANQHS010000247.1 GCA_028282565.1 Cytophagales bacterium
ACATTTTTCCACCTCTCGATCTTGCTCTTCCTTGTCTGGGTTTGGGTGTTCCTTAACCTTGCGATGACATTTTCGAATGGCAATCCTGATTCTGCACAAATACCCCTGGCAATTTCCTGGCTCTGATTAAATCCTCTCATCTTCAGTCTTTTTCTGTGGAGCGGGACCGGAACAATGACTCCCGATCTCAGTTTTAGGAATTCTGCTTTCCTATAAATGGCAATTTGACGCCCAAGAAACTCTGCCAGTTCGATTCCCCCTTTGTACTTGATCTGCTTTAAGACTTTCTGCAACGCACTTTTTCGTTCATATCGAAAGAGCGAGAAACCTATGGACAAAGGAATACGCCCAGACAATCGTTTTTCTATTTCTGAATTGGATTCTCCGAATCGGGTCTCCATTGGTAGGCTTTGCCAACAATAGGTGCAAAAGAACTCCTCATGTTCTACCAGAGAAGCATGACAACCGACACAGGTTTTAGGAAAAAATAAATCCCCGAAATCCTTAAGAAATGATCCCATTCTCCAATTCAATCTTCGACAATAGATAAATTAGCAATTGCCAAAAAAGTCATGAGTTAAAATTGATGAGCTGGGAGGAAACCCTTGATTTTCTGCAGATGAGGTTGGGTAAAAGGCCCAAGGATTTACAAGCTGTTTTGTTGTTGATCGGTGTGCAGGAGCTTGGCAGGGGAATAGGGGTTTTTTCCAAAGAAGAAAAACAGGACCTGATCCATATCGGCGTATGCAGGTTGTTGGCAATGAGAGGGTACTATATGTTTGTAGGGGTTGATGAAGAAGGATGGCCACATTATGAGCTAAAAGAGGCCCTACCGGAAATGAATAGTTCCTTCCAGGAAGACCTACTTAAGAGCCTGTCGGGAGAATATTTTTTAAAAGAGGAAAATGAAGATTATCACATATAACGTAAATGGAATAAGGGCAGCTATCAAAAAGGGCTTGTGGGATTGGGTCAAAGCTGCAAACCCCGATATGCTCTGCCTTCAGGAAACCAAGGCTCACCTTTCACAGGTTCGGGACGAGATGTCTCTTTTCGAAGGCCTGGGGTATAGGGTCTATTGGTACGAGGCTGAAAAGAAAGGATATTCGGGTGTGGCCGTGCTGTCGAAGCATGAGCCCGTTCATGTGGAATACGGTTGTGGCATTCCGGAGTATGATGAAGAAGGAAGAGTTATAAGGTTGGATTTCAAGGAGTTCAGCCTGATTTCCGTTTATATGCCCTCCGGGTCCAGTGGTGATGTGAGACAGGAGTTTAAGTTCAGATGGTTGGATGACTTCTATGATTACATGACCGACATTCTGAAATCGCATCCGAAAATCGTGGTTTCAGGAGATTACAACATATGCCATAGGGAGATCGATATACATAACCCCAAATCAAATGCTAAATCATCCGGCTTTCTTCCCGAGGAAAGAGAATGGATGTCCAAATTCATTGATATGGGATTTATAGACACGTTTCGCCACTTCAACCCGGACCCCCATCATTATACCTGGTGGAGTTTTAGAATGAATGCGCGCGAAAGGAACCTGGGGTGGAGAATCGATTATAACATGGCGAGTAAGGGTTTGGAAAACAACCTTGTCGGCGCCAGAATTTTACCCGAGGCCAAACATTCGGATCATTGTCCATCGGTTTTGGAATTGGATCTCAAAGCATAAATTTGACATCCACTTAAACCGGGAAGATGCCAAAGAAAATCACATTGGCCCTGATTTGCCTTGTCCTGATTTCAGGTTGCGGTGAACAAACAAGCAAGAACTCAAATCGGAATATCTCCGATAGCCTGCAGGCCGGGAGTTTCTTGGCAGAAAGGTTATTCCGACTCAATGAGGCTGAGGAGCCCGGGAGTCTTTTTCCTCCTGAAATTACAGATGTCATCGCAGCCAGAACCTCGACCGCCGTATATGAAGGCCTTTTCAGACTTGATGCCGAATCCCTGACGCCCATACCGGCTCTCGCAAAATCCTGGTCCTTTTCCGAAGACGGCTCTTCCCTCAAGGTCAACCTGAAGCCGGGAGTCTATTTTCATGAAAATCCATGCTTTGGCCGGGAGAAAACAAGAGAGCTGGTCGCCGAGGATATCGTTTACTGTTTTACAAATCTCGCGTCACCACTGAAAAACAACCATTCATTTCATGTGTTGGAGAATGCACTTCGGGGAAGCAAGGAGTACTATGAGGATCAACAGACGGGGAAGTATGAAAAGGATTTCGAAGGGGTTGTGGCAAACTCTAAGTACAGCCTTACCATATACCTTCAGAAAAGCGTTCGCGATATCCTTTTTCTTTTATCAAGGCCGGAATGCGCTATTTACCCAAGAGAAGCCCTTGATTATTACGGATTTGAGTTAGAGAAAATGATGGTGGGCACTGGTCCCTTTAAACTGCATTCCTGGGATGAAAACGGCTTGATCCTAGAAAAAAACAACAATTATCACGACAGCAGTCTTTCACCTTGGTTGACCGGAATTCATATATCCTTTGTCAAGGATAAAAAGCGGGAGCTTCAAAAATTCAAAAACGGAGAATTGGATATGGTTTATTCACTTCCCCATGACTATGTTGTTGAAGTGCTCGAAGATTCTTACCAAAAAGGAGGAAGAGGCTATAGCCATTTTACCCTACAGAGAATTCCGGAGCTGTCCACCGAAATTCTCGGTTTCAACCTTCAAAACCCGGTTTTTGCAAACAAGGATTTTCGAAAAGCCCTTTCCTTTTCCATCAACAGGAAAGAGCTTGTGGACGAAGTCTTGAATGGCCAGGCATACTCGGCTGGAAATGCTGGGTTCATCCCCCCCGGATTCAACGCCTATGATTATGAAAAAATACAGGGATACTCCTATAACATTGATTCCGCCCGGCTCTATCTTGACCGTTCCGGAGTGGACATAAGTACACTTCCAAAATTAACCTTGCATACGGCATCAAAAGGCAGCTTCAATGTTTCAGTAGCAGCACGGATCAAGGAACAGCTTTCCGACGCGTTGAACATAGACGTCGGTATCAACATACTTGAAATCTCTGAGCTTATCGATGGTGTATCCAGGGGAGAAATAGATTTTTACAGAATTGGCTGGACTGCAGACTACCCCTCTCCCAATGAGTTTTTAAGCATTTTTATTGATGGAAATACTTCAGCAAAATCAGAATCCGGCACCTTTCCGAATTTAGGTCGATTCTCAAATTCGAAATTTGACGAATGGCTCAACATTGCAAGGGCTTCCGTCGTTGATAGTCTAACCTGGGCAGCATACTCAAATGCGGAACAAATTTTGATGAGAAATTGTCCGGTTATTGTATTATGGTATGATGAGGGGTATAGGCTTCTTCAGCCTCATGTTAAAGACTTTCCGATGAATTCCATCCAGTATCGGGATTTTAGAACGGTGAGGTTTGAGAACCCTGTGACTTTGAAAGAAGGAAAATGATCCGGCAGCTAGACGAGCTTCAAGCAAAAATTAATGGCTACAAAAGGAAGTACCTCTTGGGTCAGATACTCAAAGGAGGACTTCTGACAGGAATAATTGTAGGCCTGTGCTTGTTGTTGCTCCTGACTGTAGAGCATTATTTCTGGATGAGCCCTGGATATCGTGGCTTTATGTTCTTTGGGTTCTTGTTGTTGAGCCTTTATCTATTGACCCTACGCGTTATTTTTCCTGCGCTTCAGCTATTCGGCCTGTTTCGTCCGATGAAGGACTCCGATGCGGCAAGAATGCTTGGGGATCAAAACAGTTCAATTCAAGACAGGCTGATAAACACGCTTCAATTAAGGGATATGGCTTCCGGGCCCGGAAGTCAATTGATGAAAGCCTCCCTGGAACAACGATCAAGCGAACTTGGTAAGATAAACTTCTCGGAATCAATTAGTTGGGATGGTCAGAAAAGGCTGGCCCTGTATTTTTCCCTTCCGCTTTCCATCGCCTTTTCAATCCTTTTTCTCAATCCTGCATTCTACACTGGCTCAGGGTCCAGGATCATCAATTTTACTCAGGAATACGTTCCTCCGGCTCCTTTCGATTTTCATTTTGACCGCATCCCTGATCATTCCTTTCGAAATGAAGATCTGAATATCCAAATATCAACCTCAGGCGAGCTGCTGCCCGAAGGTTCCTTTCTTTGGGTCAACGGAGACAGGAGAAAGATGTCCAAAATCGGGCCCGGGACTTTTCAGGCCAATATTCGCAGAGTCCAGCAAGACCTTGAGATACGATTCGAAGCAGAAGGGTTCTTCTCCACCCCGAAAACGGTTTTGGTGCATGATAGGCCTATTGCAGCGGAGATGAAGGTCGTCGCCGAATTCCCGGCCTACACCGGATGGTCCAGCAAGGCATATACTTCCATGGGCACGTTCAGAGTGCCCGTGGGCACACGATTTAATTGGGGTTTTGGGTTGCGGTATTCCGACTCTGTCCTGGTTTTGGGAGACTCGAACAAAGTGATGTTCAGCGCACAGCCCAATGAAGACCAGTTCGATTATCAGAATACCTTTTCAGCTTCAAACAAGATCGAGTTTCTCCTGAAAAATGAATTTGGCACCAACAAAGAACCGCTTATATCGGAAATCGATCTGATTGAAGATCAGCGCCCAAGAATTTCTCTTCGCTCTCTTGCCGATTCTACACTGTTTAGTTTTGTGGCTCTTGGTGGGGAGATCTCTGATGATTACGGTTTCACAGGCCTCTTTGTCAAACACGTTGTCAGAAATGCTGATGGTGGCATGATCTCTTCCGGAACCGAAAGGATTCCTATAAATAGGTCTATCCCAGACCAGGATTATTTTTTCAGATGGAATACCGAAGATCTAGGGCTGGAGTCAGGTCAAAAATTGGAATACTACCTGGAAGTCGTTGATAATGACGGCTTTATGGGGCCAAAAAGCACCAGGACCCCGCTACAATTTCTCATGATCCCCGATGACAAAGAGATTCGCAAAGAAATTGACAGAAAGAAGGAAGAGTTTATGAGGGCCGGCTCTTCAACCAAAAACTCACTAGAGGAGCTTCAGGAAGAGATCAAGGAGTTTCAGGATGATACGCGGAATAAAAAGGAGCTTGACTGGCAGGACAAAAAAAGACTGGAAGAGCTCCTCGAGGAGCACAGGAAACTGGAAAAAGATATTGAAGAGCTGAAAGAAGACCTCAACAAAATTAGACCGCAGGAGGAAAAGTACTCAGAGCAAAGTGAAGAACTGCAGGAAAAAACCAGGCAACTGGAGAAGCTGATGGAAGAGGTATTGGACGAAGAAACCAAAAGACTGCTCGAAGAACTCAAGGAGTTGCTTGAAGAAAAGGAGGACAATGAAAAGATCCAACAAAAACTCTCCGACCTTGAGAGAAAGGACTCTCAATACCAGAAAGAGTTGGATCGTGCTCTTGAACTGTTCAAGCAGCTTCAGTTCGACCAAAAAATGGAACAAACGATCCAGGAACTGGAAGAGCTCGCTGAAAAGCAGGATCAGCTTGCCGAAGAATCTGAGCAGGGTGAAAAACCGAAAGATCAACTAGCTGAAGATCAGGAGGGTATAAACGAAGAATTTGAAAATCTGCAAGAGGAGTTTGAAGAACTAAAGAAAATGGATGAAGAGCTTGAAAACCCCAGAGACCTTGAAGACGAGGGTTTCGAAGACGACATGGAGGAGATCTCAGAGAAAATGGAGGAGTCCAAGGAAATGATGGACTCAGGAAAACCAAAGAAAGGCAGTCAGAAACAGAAAGAGAGCTCTCAAAAAATGAAGGAGCTGGCGGAAAACATGATGGACTTCCAGAGCTCGTCGGAGATGGAGATGCTGAGTGAAGACATTGAAAACCTTAGAGCCTTACTGGAGAACCTTATCCAACTTTCATTTGAACAGGAAAGGATCATGACCGAATTCAGAAAGGTGCACCGGACTGATCCCAGGTATGTCGAATTGAGTCAGGAACAATTAAAGTTACAGTCCGATGTAAGAATTGTAGAAGACAGCCTATATGCCCTGGCGTCAAGGTTGTTCCAAATCGAGGGTTTTGTGACCAAGGAAATGGCGGAGCTCAACTATCAAATGGATGAAAGCATAAGGTTGATTCGTGAAAGGAGGCCCGGAAAAGCCACGGTCAAGCAACAATTTGCCATGACTTCCGTAAACAACTTAGCATTAATGCTGGATAATGTCTTGCAGCAACTCCAAGAGCAAATGGCAAACCAAATGAAAGGGGATCAGATGTGCAGTAAACCGAACGGAAACAAGCCTTCCCCATCGCTTTCACAAATGCAGAAAGAGCTCAACAAAAAGATCCGTGACTTGAAAAAGGGTGGGGCCGAAGGACGCCAACTCTCTGAGGAACTCATGAAGCTGGCTCAACAACAGGAGCAAATTCGAGAAGGCATGGAAAAGCTTGGTGAGGGCGGAAATCAAATTGACAAAGAACTACAGAAGCAACTTGATGAGCTTGGGAGGTTGATGGAGGACAGTGAAAAGGATCTTGTCCATAAAAGACTGACAAGAGAATTGCTCGAAAGGCAAGAAGAGATCGAGACCCGCCTTTTGGAGTCAGAGAAGGCAGACAGGGAAAGAGAACTCAAAGAAGAGCGGGAAGGAGAGCTTGCCCAGGACTTTGAGAGGGAAGTTCCTCCAAACCTTGAGGAATATATTAAATCCAAAGAATCGCAGATCGAGCTTCTCAAAACGATCAGTCCGAACTTAAATCCTTATTTTAAGGAAAAGGTTAATCAATACTTTGAAGAGATAAACTTTGAAACTAACCCAAGACAGCGCTAAAAAACAGGGGATGGGCAGGTTCCAAATCGAGATACCTTCCATTTTGGACAATCTGAGGATGGTCGAAAGCTTCATCGACAACGCTAAGGACAGCCTTGAGATCACTGATGAGATTTACGGCAACATAGTCATTTCATTGACCGAGGCCGTTAACAATGCCATTGTTCATGGAAACGGAGCCGATAAAAATAAGGTCGTAAAGCTTTCGCTCGAGGTTGAAGAGCAGGGGTTGAAATTCACCGTTGAAGATGAGGGGCCCGGTTTTGACCAGGACACGCTTCCGGACCCAACCTCGCCCGAGAATATCGAAAAAGTCACAGGAAGGGGGATTTTTCTCATGAAACACCTTTCCGATGAAGTGAGTTTCTCTGATTCCGGAAACGCCGTAGAGCTCGTTTTCTATTTCAATGCCTGATCAAGGCATAAATGTATTCTCCGAAGATATCAACTTCTCTTACTCTTCCCCGGAAACGCTTCGTGACTGGATAACCCGCTGTATCAATTCGGAAGGCGCAAAGCCTGGTGATATCAACATCGTTTTTTGCAGCGATCCGTATTTATTGGAAATCAACCAAAACCATCTCGGCCGGGACTACCTGACCGATATCATTACCTTTGATCAGTCTGAAGATCCGAATTTACTCGAAGGGGATTTGTTCATCAGTGTTGATCGGGTGAGAGATAATGCCAAAACCCTGGGCTTTCGCTTTGAAGAAGAGCTCGACCGCGTCATCGTTCATGGTGTTTTGCACTTATTGGGTTTTGACGACAAGGATAAGGAGGGTGCAGAAAAGATGAGGGAAAAAGAAAACGCCTGTTTACTTTTGCGGTCAGAATAGGGTTCCACGTGGAACCCACACGAATTGTTCCACGTGGAACAAATTCTCATGTTTGAAAAATACGATCTAATAGTAGTAGGAGGGGGTCATGCCGGTTGCGAGGCCGCGCACGCCGCGGCCACCATGGGTTCCAGGGTGTTGTTGATCACCATGAACATGGGCGTAATTGCTCAGATGTCATGCAACCCCGCTATGGGTGGTGTTGCCAAGGGCCAGATTGTTCGAGAAATAGATGCCCTGGGGGGAATGTCTGGGATCGTTTCGGACCTTTCCACAATACAGTTTCGCATGCTCAACAAGTCAAAGGGGCCGGCCATGTGGAGCCCCAGATCCCAAAATGACCGAATGCTCTTTGCCCAGAAGTGGAGAGAAGCCTTGGAAAAGAACCCAAACGTAGATCTTTGGCAGGACATGGTAAATGGTATCGTGGTGGAGAAAAACAAGATCGTTGGGGTAAAAACATCGATGGGGCATGAAATCAAATCCAAGTCTGTTGTTCTCACCAGTGGAACATTCTTAAACGGGGTTATCCATGTGGGAGAAAAACAATTTGGAGGCGGAAGAGCAGGAGAGCGCGCTTCAACAGGAATAACCGAGGACCTGATCAAGTTGGGGTTCGAGGCCGGCCGAATGAAAACCGGTACCCCTCCCAGGGTTGACGGGCGCAGCCTGAACTACTCCCTCATGGAGGAACAAAAAGGCGACGAGAGTCCCGGAAAGTTTTCTTTTTCCAACACCCCAGCCGTCAAAGGCCAAAGAAGCTGTCATATCACCTATACCAATGAGAACGTCCATGACATTCTCAGAACCGGTTTTGATCAATCTCCAATGTTCAATGGCCGAATACAGGGAATTGGTCCTAGGTATTGTCCCTCTATTGAAGATAAGATCGATAGGTTCGCAGAGAGAAACCGTCATCAAATATTTGTCGAACCGGAAGGGTGGACAACGATCGAGGTCTACGTAAACGGGTTTTCAACCTCGCTCCCCGAGGAGGTGCAGTTTAAAGCCATCAGAGAGATCAAGGGGTTTGAGAAAGCGAAAATGTTCAGACCCGGCTACGCCATAGAATATGACTATTTTCCTCCGCTTCAATTGTCAGCAACACTGGAAACGAAACCCGTTGAGAATCTCTATTTCGCCGGACAAATCAATGGCACAACGGGATACGAAGAAGCTGCTTGTCAGGGTCTTATGGCCGGAATTAACGCCCATCTCAAAAATAATCACCGAGAGCCCTTCGTGCTCAACAGATCACAAGCTTACATTGGCGTGCTTATTGATGACCTCGTTCACAAGGGTACGGACGAACCATACAGAATGTTTACTTCAAGAGCCGAATACAGGATACTATTAAGGCAGGACAACGCCGATACCAGACTTACGGAGCTTTCGCACGGCTTAGGCCTGGCGAGTGAGGAAAGAGTGGAAGAGGTAAGGCGAAAAGATGTCGCTCTTCAAAAGGTACTTACAGGTTTAAAGAAAGAAAAGCTTGCTCCTGAAAAGATCAACCCAATATTAATCTCACTTGATTCAGCCGAAATCAAAGAAAAATCCACGGTTCAACAATTGATTAAAAGACCAGAGATCAGTTTAATAGGCCTACAAGATCAGCTTAATGATCATCTAACCTTTTTACAGGATACCGATCCTGAAACAATAGAACAGGCAGACATACTCACGAAATACGGGAACTATATTCAGAAGGAAGAGGCCATGGCCCAGAAGCTCAAAAACCTTGAAGAACAAATCATTCCCAATTCATTGGATTATTCTCAACTCTCCTCTTTGTCATCAGAAGCCAGGGAAAAACTGTCAGCCATAAAACCACAAACCCTGGGTCAGGCATCCAGGATCTCAGGTGTTTCTCCGGCAGACCTGTCTGTACTTATGGTTTACCTTAAAAGATGAGGAAAAGCACATTCCTAATTTCCATAGTCTGGATAATCTTGCTTCAGGCATGTGCCAGTCAAAAACCCCCCACCGGTGGCCCCAAGGATCTGGATCCTCCTGTGGTGACCATCTCTATTCCCAAAAATCAGAGCACCCAATTCCGCGGACGACAGCTTCGCTTGGTCTTTGACGAAATCATCGATGTAAAAAACCTGAAAGGGGAGCTGATCATCTCTCCGAACCCCGATTTTCAATATAAAGAGAAAATTCGAAGTAAATCTCTGATTATCAACCTTATAGATACTTTAGAAAAGAATACAACCTATACATTCAATTTCGGTTCAGCGATTTCTGACATCACCGAGAAAAACGTACCTGATAACCTGGTCCTGGCCTTTTCAACAGGGAATGTTCTGGACACGGGCATCATCCGGGGTCGGGTGCTAAACATTGAAAACCATCAACCGGCAAAGAAAGATGTGATCGTTGGCCTATACCATCCCAGTGATACTCTGGATCCGAGAAAACATAAACCCATCTATTATACCAAGGCCGAAGATGATGGAACCTTCTTCATCGGGAATTTGCCGATCAAAGAATTTAAGCTGTTCGCATTTACCGACAAGAACCTCAATAAGCTATTCGATATTGCCCAGGAAAAAATTGCTTTCCAAAACACCAACATTTTTCCCGATCAGGATTCTACGGAAACAGTGCTGTACCTGGTAAAGCAAGACTTTACTAAACCCAAACTGATCAGAACATTTCCCGGGGCTGACTATTTTCGAATGAGCTTTTCCAAGGGAATAAGTGCGTTTTCACTTCAAGAAAATAATACTTCGCATAGGTTCGGAAATGAAAACAAGGAAGTATTTCTATTCCCTCAAAACGCTGACTCCGTGCAGTTCTCATTCTCCATGACAGACAGTTTGGGAAATCGTCAGGATTCTACCGCTACTATGTTTTTGAGCCCCGAAGGAAAACCCTATGATGGCTCCAAAGAATTGGTTTCTCAACCGAAGAAGGGCGCCGCGATCCTTAAAGGTGACAGCATCATTTTTGATTCATCTTTTCCACTGAGATCCCTGAACAGTGACTCCATCATTTTTTATCAAAATGATGATACCCTCAATTTTTCTGACTATTTCGATCAAAAACCATCTCTTCCCTGGGTTTTTAAGCCGGAACTGAAGCTTCAGAAATTCGGCTTCCTCTTTAAAAAAGGATCAGCCATAACCATTCTCGGAGATACTTTGGGAAAAAATCAGATGATCTTCAGCTTCCAGAATCCCGAAAACTATGGGCAAATGGAAGGTAGTGTCAAAACAACAGAGCAGTGCTACATCGTAGAAGTGGTTGACCCCTCTTTTCTTCTTATACGTTCATTGATCAATCCTGAGGATTTCGCTTTCAAAGGCTTGGATCCAGGAAAGTACCGAATTAGAGTGATGATCGATAAGAATTGTAATGAACGATGGGACATTGGGGATTTCAGAAACAGCAGGGAACCTGAGTTCTACCATTTTTATGAAGAGGAAATACAACTAAAGGCCAACTGGATCCAGCAGGATAAGGTTGTGGAATTTTGAGGAATGCTGTGGATTAACATGCATTTATCTGTGAATAAGCCCAACGGAAAAACAGGTCCGGCTAAAACTCTGGCAAGCCCTTTGATAAATACCAAACAACTAACGGTTCTTTGGGGTGGTATTCACATTGTTCAAAACAGAAATTAATCGACAGTCCTTTTTCCCCGGCGTTTTCCGGCTCTGTTAATTTTTTGTGAATCAAACGTTTACACAATAAGAAAATGTGGATTGAGGTTATATAACAGAACATTAAAAACGATTGGAATAGGCAAAAAAAGTTTTTTCTTTTTTTCCACTTTCCAACAGTATTATAATAATAACTATACTTTATAATCTATTATAGATATCATTAAGAGAGTTCAATAACAGTGAATAAGTGCTTTACATTTCTCCTGATCATCCTGGTTCCAATAATGGCAATGGCTCAGGATCCGAATGCCCAGCTGGGAGATGAGTATTTTCAAAAGGGCGATTATGAAAAGGCATTGATATACTATGATAAGTTTTTAAAACAGAACAAGGATCCACGCCCTATTTATGATCATTACTATAATTCACTAATCAGTCTCAGAGATTATCCTCGCGCAGAGAAAAGTCTAAAGAGCTTTAGAAAAGACTACCCGCTCGAGTGGGCATATACGATTGATCTGTTCTTGATCTATCGGGATCAGGGTAAGAAAAAGGACGCGGAAAAGCTCAAAGAAGACCTTTTTAAAGATGTTCTTCCAAATCAGCTGTTTACAGAAACTTCCGCCAGGCATATGATTGAAAGGAAGGAGTATGATCTCTCTGAAGAACTATTTCTAGGGTCAAGAAAGGCCATTGGAGAGCCAACGATGTATTCGCAAAACCTCATCGCGCTCTACCAATTTTCCGGGCAAAAATTGAAAATGATCGATGAAGGGATCAGTTTGCTGCTCTATGCCCCAGGCTACCTGAAATATGTGGAAAACCAATTCCAATCCTATCTGGAAGATGAATCCGTCTCAGCCCATCTCGAGAGCAGAATAATATCGAGGATTCAAAAAGATCCAGAATCCCTGGTTTTCTCAAAGCTATTGGTGTGGTTCTATGTTCAAAAGAAAGACTTCAGATCTGCGATTGTTCAAGCCAAATCAATTGATAAACGTCTGGATTTGCAGGGAAAAGAGCTCATGGATCTGGGAGAGATTATTTTCGAAAACCGGGCTTATGAAGAAGCAATCGAACTCTATGGCTATGTCGCGAAGGTGTATTCGGCTTCAGGAATTTATCCGGAAGCAAAGAGAAGGGAGATCACGGCTAGGGAAGAGCTCGCCAAAAGTGTCTTTCCTGTGGATACCATTCAGATACGATTGGTTCTGAAAGAATACGAAAGCTACGTGAACCGAATTGGGAAGAAAAGAGGCTCTGCAGAGGCATACAGGCGAATGGCACTTTTGAATGCATTCCAAATGGGAGATTATGATCTCGCCATCAGACAATTGGAGGAGGCACTTTTGGTTCCAAGAACCCCACGAAATTTTCCCGGGCAGTGCAAGCTGGATATGGGAGATATTTATCTGTTAAGGGAGGAACCCTGGGAGTCCAAGATCCTCTATGCACAGGTTGAAAAAAGCTATAAGGATCAGCCCTTGGGGCATGAAGGCAAATTCCGGTTGGCGAAGGTCTACTACTTTTCGGGCGAATTTGACCTGGCCAAAGCCAATCTGGACATACTTAAAAGAGCAACCACAAGACAGATCGCAAATGATGCTATGGATCTGAGCCTGCTGATCCAGGATAACTCAGCGCTTGATACATCCTATGCTGCTCTTACCGAATTTGCCCGCATCGATCTTCTGTATTTCAGTCAGGATTACATGAGGGCCAAGGAAGGGTTTGAAGAATTCTTAGCGAGATATTCCAAGCACAGCCTGACAGATGAAACCTACTATAAACTTGCGCTGATACAGCAAAAAATGGGGAATTATGATGGTGCAATTGACTATTTGGACATGATCATTGCTGAGTATGCTCATGATATACTGATGGACGATGCGCTCTACCTGAAGGGGCGCTTGCTTGAAGAAGAGCTCGATCGCAGGGACGACGCGATGGACACTTATAAGCTGATCTTGTTCGATTATCCGGGCAGCTTTTATGCAGAGGATGCCCGACGGAGGTATCGACAATTAAGGGGAGATGCGATCAATTGATCACATGAGCTTGTTCAGGGAGCGAAAGAGGTTTTGTTCCTGAACGGAGAACTTATTGTCAGCCAGGAAGATAGCCTTCAATTCTGTCATTAACTCCTCCTTCTTTTGCTCATCGGGAAAATAGGTTTCCTTATGTGCCATAATAAACTGGATCTTTTCATAATCCGAAAAGTTATCATAAAGGGATTTGGCCTTTTTTAGATTATCCATTCCTACTTTTTCGGCAATGAGCTCCATTTCACTTTGTGTCAGGATGAGGTCAGCTGCAGCCCCATAAAGGAAAAGAAAAGCTAAGAATTCATTTTTTTGAAGGTTGTCCATTAGCCAAGCTTGATTTTCTGGTAACAATAATCGAAAAAATATCGGGGATTACTCATACTTTTCCAGGATCTCCTTTTTCTTCTCCCAAGGGGGCGTTGTTCTGGAATACATATCATAAGCGATGAGAATAACACCCAATATGAACAAAACCGACACTCCGATAAATATCTTCTTTTTAAGATCCAATGTTAAAGGATTTATCCGGGCACAAAATTCGGATATTTCGTCTATTAATTAATTGAAAAACCAATGGAACAAAAGTCTTCTATCCCGGATAAGACAAACCCAGACCATTTTCGCATTCAGGCATCTGCCGCCATCAATTTTTATGCGGATCAGATTACGAGTATGCAGAGAATGGAAATGGAAAAGACCATTCCGAATCCGGACAAAGGCGCCATCAGGAAGAAATATCTGGACCTCCTCAGAGCCGGGTTCCCGGTTGATCCGAATGAGATCCTGAAAGATCTTTTCGACAATTCCATTCACCTTCATGACCCAAGATATATGGGTCACCAGGTGCCGCCACCATATTTCGGGAATATGATCGCGGATTGGTCCACATCGGTATTGAACAATGGCACCGCGGTATCCGAGATGGGACAATTCGGTGTAGCGATTGAGCAGGCCGTCATCGATTTTCTCCTTCAAAAATTCGGGATGGCGAGGGGAGGTGGTGCGCTTACTTCCGGCGGAAGTCTTGGCAACCTTACCGCAATGCTGGCCATGAGAGAAAACAAGGCGGGAAGTTCCTGGAATCAGGGAGGCTCGAATTATGCTGTTCTTGTGTCCGCCGAATCCCATTATAGTGTTGACCGGGCAGCCAGGATCATGGGCTGGGGAGAGGATGGGTTGATTTCTGTTCCTTGCCGGCCCGACCACACAATTGACCCCGCACAGCTCGTTACAGCGATGGAAAAGGGATCGAAAAACAACAAAAAAATTATTGGCCTGATCGCCAATAGCTGCTCAACATCCACAGGGACCTTTGATGATCTTCAGGTGCTTGGCAAGTTTGCCAGTGATCATAACCTATGGTTTCATGTGGATGCTGCCCATGGAGGGCCCATGATATTTTCCGAAAAGCACCGAAATCGTCTTGATGGAATAGGTTTGGCAGATAGTGTTGTATTTGACTTCCACAAACTCCTCCACACACCATCATTGGTGACGGCGGTTTTGTTTAAAGACAAGGCCTGCTCTTTTTCATCCTTTGATCAGGATGTAAAGTATCTCTGGAGGGAAGATGAGCAAAAGGAAGATCTTGATTTTGAAATAGGAAAAAGGACCCTTGAGTGCACCCGGGATACTATGGGCTTAAAAGCCATCAGCTCATTGTTGATCGGCGGGACCGGTTTTGTGGAACATCATATTGATCACCTTGTGGATCTGACGGAATTTTTCGCTCGGATCGTTTCGGGATCAGAGGATTTTGAATTGGCCCTTAACCCCCAAACCAACATCATTTGTTACCGCTATGTAGGATCAAAAAAAGAGGATCATGCAAGAGCAAAACAAATTCAAGATCA
Organism: Cytophagales bacterium; assembly: GCA_028282565.1. Lineage (GTDB taxonomy): Bacteria > Bacteroidota > Bacteroidia > Cytophagales > CCMP332 > JANQHS01. The sequence continues at coordinate 15,126 of JANQHS010000247.1, forward strand.
GATCAGAAATGAGCTCGTCGAGGAAGGGAAGTACTATATCGTGAAAACAGAGATCCATGGAGAGACCTGGCTAAGGTCTTGTTTGATGAATCCTCTGACAACGGAAGAAAATATTCGGGGGCTTTTGGGGGAGATCAGGAGTATCGGCTCGGCATTACTTCAGGGGCCGGCCTAAAACTTCAAACCCATCCCAATGTTAAAATCGAAATAGCTGATCTCGCTGTAATAGCGATATTTTTCAAAATCATTTGTTTGTCCGCTCGGCACATTTGCGCTTCTGAAATAAGTAGGGGAGCCATAATTGTATCCACCACGAACGGTAATATAGGTTTTTGAGATGCCCTTGCTTCGGGATTCTGAAAAATTTCCAAGTCCAATATCCGCCCCGAGACCCACACCGGCGACCAGGCTATGACCATGAGAAACGGTTTTTCCGATATCCTCGTTAACATCCACGGTCGCTGAGACATCTGAGAAAAAATTGTTCATTCCAACCCGGAACTCGGTATAAGTCGTAAAGAACTCGGTTCGAATAAGGTCGTATCTGGCCAGGCCCCGAATCGTCCAAAAACAATCCTCCTCATAAACAGGCACGGAAGTTCCGCTTTGGGTCTGCAGATCGTATTCCGCCTTATAATACATGGCAACCGAGAGCTCTCCTCCAAATGACCACCTTGGGCTTGTCCTTCTCAAATAATTCAATCCGAAACCCGAGGCGGAAGAGCCCTCCAGTAGTGTCGCGAATTTTCCCGTAGGACCATAGATGTCCATATTGAACCCGATCATATTTCTTGGACCCAATAGCTCTTCTTTAAGGTCATTGAAAGAATCGGACTCCTGGGCAGTTGCTGAGATAAAGAACAAAAAGACGAAAGGAATGATGAGTAGATTTTTTTTCATAGTAACACTGCTGATATTAAAAATAAGCAAATTCTAAGCCGAATTCAGCTTCTCCGTCCTTTGACTCAAAAGTGTTCACGGGAAAATTGGATAAATTCAAACCCAAGTATATCCGACATCCCCTTTGAAGAAGCCTGCAAACCTTAGAAATACCAGTTATGGAGAACTTCTTGAGCATTTCTCCGAGAACGACTTTCAGCTTTTTCGAGTCCTGGAGAAGGTGGGCCCGGTTGAGTTTGAGCTGACCCCCAACCCTTTTCAGGCCCTGGTTGAGTCCATCCTTTCCCAGCAGGTATCGACCAAATCAGCTGATTCTACGATTGAGAAGGTTCTTGGATTCAAGGGAGACTATGAACACCCTGAAGATTGGAGAGGGATCAGCAGGGAGAAATGGCGAGAATATGGAGTTTCCAGACAAAAGGCCTCATACCTGGATTCATTAGCTGAATTTTTTTGCGAGAACACATCCGAGATAAAAGCAATGACGGAATGGAGCAATGACGAGATCATTGATTTTCTTGTTCAGATCAAGGGTATTGGCGAATGGACTGCCCATATGTTTTTGATGTTTTCTCTGGGGCGTGGTGACGTTCTTGCACATGGGGATCTGGGTATTCGCTCCATGAGTCAAAGAGTCTATGGGCTTGAGGGGTTGCCGGGAAAGGCAGAACTTTTAGAGATCAGCAAAAACTGGGAGCCGCATTTGACTTGGGCCCAAATATATCTCTGGCGCTATTCAAGAATTAAGGATTGAATTTGGGGAAGGGTCAGGACGAAATATTTGACAAACTCTGGGATTATCTCACCCCCAAACGCAAAGAGCTTCTGTGTCGGATTCTGGAGAACAGAACGGAATATTTCACCATCGCCATCGATGATGTGAAAAAGGAGCACAATAGCGGTGCACTGATACGAACCTGTGAAAGCTTTGGAATACATGAGGTTTCCATAGTTGATCCGGAGTTTCGAAGACGATCGGTGAGGAATACAAGCAAGGGTTCGGCAAAATGGGTGGAACAAAGAATATTTGATTCCTGGCACGGAGAAGATGGCTGCATTCGGGATTTGAGAAGAAGAGGATATCAAATTGTCGCCACAGCCCCTACCGACCGGGGCGTTTTTCTGGAGGACTTCCGGCCCAAGGCGCCTACAGCGTTTCTGTTTGGAAATGAAGCTGAAGGCCTGGATGCCAAAATTATTGAAGCGGCGGATGAAGTCCTCTCCATAAGAACAGAAGGCTTTTCCGAAAGCCTCAATGTTTCGGTGAGCGCCGGGATCCTTTTGTATTCCGTCATGAAAAGGATCAAACCAAGCCTACCTTCGGGATTTTTCTTAAGTCCTGAGAAAAAACAAAGGACGCTGCTGGACTGGACAGTCAAATCAATACCCAGGGGAGAATCGATTATGAAAAAGCTGACTCAAGAGGCAAGCTAAAATTCATTTATTTTTTTGATCATCGAAACCTAAGTTTGCCATCTTAAATGAATTGATCATGCAAAGGGATAATAGGGTTTTTGAAATCATTCAGAGCGAGAAAATGCGCCAGATCCGGGGACTTGAGCTGATCGCTTCTGAGAATTTTGTTTCCGATCAGGTGATGGAAGCCATGGGCTCTGTCATGACGAACAAGTATGCAGAGGGACTTCCCGGCAAAAGATATTATGGTGGATGTGAAGAGGTAGACAAAACCGAAAACCTCGCAATCGATCGTTTGAAGGAATTATTCGGGGCGAGTTGGGCAAATGTCCAGCCGCATTCCGGTGCTCAGGCCAACGCGGCGGTAATGCTTGCCTGTCTAAAACCCGGAGACACCATCTTAGGTTTTGATCTGGCTCATGGTGGCCACCTTACACATGGTTCGCCGGTCAATTTTTCCGGTAAGCTCTATCGACCCACTTTCTACGGTGTAGAAAAGGAAACCGGAGTGATTGACTGGGACGGAGTCGCGAGGAAGGCGGACGAGGAAAAACCAAAAATGATCATCTGCGGAGCTTCCGCCTATTCCCGGGATTGGAATTACGAAAAACTGAGGGCTATAGCTGATTCGGTAGGGGCCATTTTGCTTGCCGACATTTCTCACCCCGCCGGATTGATCGCCAAGGGACTTTTGAACGATCCTCTAAAGCATTGTCATGTGGTCACTACAACAACTCACAAAACCCTGAGAGGCCCGCGGGGTGGAGTGATCATGATGGGACAGGATTTTGACAATCCCTGGGGGCTTACCACGCCCAAGGGCCTGATCAGAAAAATGTCATCCATCCTGGACAGTGGAGTGTTCCCCGGAACCCAAGGCGGACCCCTCGAGCATGTCATCGCATCAAAGGCGATTGCATTTGCTGAGGCTCTTTCTGACGATTATAAAGAATACGTTATCCAGGTACAAAAGAATGCCAAGGCCTTGGGAGATGCTTTTGTCGGGAGAGGGTATTCGGTCATTTCCGGAGGAACGGACAATCACCTGATACTCATAGACCTCAGATCCAAGGATCTAACCGGGAAAAAAGCTGAAGACGCTTTGATCAAGGCGGACATCACCATCAACAAGAACATGGTACCATTCGATGATAAATCCCCGTTTGTCACATCGGGTATGCGGCTGGGTGCTTCTGCGGTCACCACCCGCGGACTCAATGGACAGGACATGGAAACCATCGCATCCCTGATCGATGAAGTGCTTATGAATCATGAGGATGAGAATGCAATTTCAGGAGTAAGAGCGAAAGTGAATCAGTGGATGGAAAGCTATCCGCTGTTTAGCTGGTAATGGAAGAAAACCAACAGGAAATGCCGTTTTTGGATCATCTCGAGATCCTTAGGTGGCATATCATACGTTCTCTGATCGCGGTGGCGGTTTTGTCCATCGCTGCGTTTGTCATGAAGGATATTGTGTTTGGCGTGGTCATTCTCGGACCATCAAAGGCCGACTTCTTTAGCTATAGGGCGTTGTGCAAGGCAGGAGAGTATTTTGGAACCACGGCCTTTTGTATCGATGAGCTTCCCTTCATCATTCAGAGCCGTAAAATGACCGGTCAGTTCACTATGCATATCCTGTCTTCCTTTGTGATCGGATTTGTTTTGGCTTTTCCATATGCGTTTTGGGAATTCTGGAGATTTATAAAGCCGGGATTGTACGCGACGGAAAAAAGTGCCTCGAGAGGAGCTGTGTTCTGGGTGACGCTTTTATTTGCTTTGGGGATTATGTTTGGTTACTTCCTGGTTTGCCCTATATCCATCAATTTCCTTTCGAATTATAGTCTTGATCCCAGCATCAAAAACGAATTCGACATCGTGTCCTATGTTTCAACCGTGACTATGCTGGTCCTGGCCTGTGGGCTGATGTTCCAATTACCCATGGTGGTGTTGTTTCTTTCCCGAGCCGGATTGGTCGGACCAAAAAGTCTCAAGGCCTTTAGAAGAATGGCGATCGTGATCATTCTTGTCGTATCCGCTGTGATCACCCCGCCAGATCTTGTAAGTCAAATTCTCATCGCACTTCCGTTGATGTTTCTTTACGAAATCAGCATTTTGGTCTCAGGGTTTGTAAAAACAAATTGAAATGAAAACCGAATATCAAAAGATCGGTATCAGTTCCGATCATGCGGGTTATGGTCTTAAGGAAAAGGTCAAAAAACACCTTGAGGAGCAAGGATACTTTGTGAGGGACTTTGGTCCTGATTCCGAAGTTTCGGTTGATTACCCTGACTATGCCCATCCACTAGCAGAGGCCGTAGATAAAAACCACCTTGACCTGGGGGTAACCATTTGCGGGTCCGGAAATGGGGTAGCGATGGCCGCGAACAAACACCCAGGTGTACGAGCGGCACTCGCCTGGGATCCTGAACTTGCCAGGTTGGGAAGGTCACACAACAATGCCAATGTTTTGGCGCTTCCGGCTAGATTCATGCAAGAAGACCTGGCCATCAAGGCTGTAGACGAGTTTCTGGCAACGGAATTTGAAGGCGGCAGACACGAAAGAAGAGTCGGCAAGATCCCATGCTGATCACTTGTCTCTAAAAAAGCGGTTACGACTTTCCTTTGTATAGGTCGATTTAAGCAGTGGGCTCTCGTTTATGATTTCTTCAAAAATTCCATCCGGGTCATAGATCAGGTCCGGAGAGCTCTCTTCAATGAATCCATGAATGACCGCTATCCGCTGATCCTTATCAAAACGGTCAAGTTTTCTTTTTGAGTATTCCCAGTTTAAGATCGGACCCGAAAGATGATTTCCCTTCAGTAGAATCGAGGGGTCGCCAAAAACCATAATTTTTTTGCCCTCTTCCTTGGGCTCAGCCCTGGAGTATGACATGCGATCGCTGGCTATACCCTGAAAGATCAGAGATCCATTGATCAGCGAAACGTTGAGAAATATGGCAAGAAAGAAAAGCACCATGAAAATAAACTCATTCCAAAATGATCTTTTCAACTCCAGGAAGTATTGGGAAAGGAAGTAAGCTATGGGAATTGTCAGAAAGTAAAAACCGTAAAAAGAAAGTGTACCCTGGAAAGGAATGGAAAGGAGAATAAAAAGGCTTAATGCGAGAAATGACCTCTGTATCCTGACATGATAATTGAGGAATCGCATTCTGAAAAGAAGATTTATTACGGCGATGATCAGGAGGAAAAGAATGGGAGAAAAAATGGCAAAGTAGATCCTAAGCTCCCAAAAGGATCTCGCGAATATCTCTCCGATGGCGTAGGACATTGAATCGAAGAAGAACCAGGATTCTGACTTGAGCCAGTAGTTGGATGCGAGAATAAGCCAAAAGAATATGAATGATGTGAGCCACCAAACGATCTGGTTGGGTTTTGCCGAAGCGCCTAAAAGCAGAAACAGCAGGTAGAACGGCAAAATGTAAATCGTCTGTATGTAAATGGCGGAGCTAAAGGAAAAGAACAGTCCTGAGAAGAAGAGACGATCAAACGATGCTTCTGACCTCAAAAGCGGTAAGGAGAATCCAAGGCTCAGCAGCAGAAAAGGCGTGGCAATAAGCTGTGGAGAAAGTGAATAAAACTCAAAGGAAGTGCATGAAAGCAGGACAAACATTGCCCCGGGGATGTACGACTTGGATTTGAAGGCCTCTATTCTCGAAAGAAGGGAGTTAAAAAGCAGGGACGAGATCCAAACGAAAATGGTCGATGCAAAGACCTGGGCTAAAACCGAGCCCCCGACCAAGAAATAGACCAGGCTGTTGATCCAGGAAAAGATCGGAGGATGGGAAGTCCAGATTTCCGAATACAACCTGGACCCTTCGGTAAACCCTTCTGAAAGTGCCAGCCATAGAACCTGTTCGTTCAGGATTTCCAGGTTCAAAAAGGCCATAGGGATCCTAAGGATGAGCGCGAGGCCCAAGAGCATAATTGACCTAGAAGGGTCATTCAGTCTGAATAATGATAGCATATAGAAATTTGTCCCCCGCTAAACCTCTTTCTATTTTCAATAATATTTAATTTGTTCCCTTCTATGGAGTCGATAAGGCAAAAAAAAGTTGGAAAACTGATTCACAAGGAGGTCGTGGACTACTTCCTTTCACAGGGAAAAGGAATGTTTGGAGACTCCCTTGTGACGGTCACCGGGGTGAGAATGACTCCGGACCTTTCAATAGCCAAGGTCTATTTGAGCTTTCTTCCTTCCACCCGGAAGGAAGATTTGTTGGAAAAGGCTGAGGACCAAAAGAGCAGGATCAGGGGTGAAATAGGCAAAAAGCTGAGATCATCACTTCGCAAGATTCCTGATTTTGCCTTCTACCATGATGATACTGCAGAGTATTCTCAACACATCAATAAGATCCTCGACTCGTTGGACATCCCACCTTCCGAAGAACCCGAGGAAAATTGAAAGCTTCAATTTTTCTGGCCAGGAGATATTTCCTGACAAAGAAGAAACAGAACTTCATCAACATTCTTTCCTGGATAGGCCTCTCCGGTGTAGCACTTGGTTCGGCTTCTTTGGTGATTGTGCTTTCGGTGTTTAACGGACTGGAAGACCTGCTGCGCGGACTCTTCTCCAGCTTCGATCCCGATCTGAAAATTGAACTGATTGAGGGAAGGGTTTTTGAAGAATCGGAAATAAACAGCGGGAAATTGCTTGAGATCTCAGGGATCAGAGGGGTCGTTCCGGTTTTGGAAGACAACGCCTTAGTCCAATACCGGCAAAACAATTCCGTGGTGATCTTAAAAGGGGTTTCCTCTGAATTTACCGCTCATAGCAAGCTTAACAGGAAAATTGTGGAAGGGGGTTTTGAGATGGAAAAAGACGGGGTTCAATATGCTCTTGTTGGCAGGGGGGTTCAATACAAGCTTTCGTTGGTGGCCAATGAGAGGTTTTATCCTATGAGGATCATGTTTCCCAAGGACCTCAAGAATGTGAGGCTAAGCCCCGAAAATGCCCTGAACCAAAAAAGCATATTGCCATCCGGGGTTTTTGCCATTGAGGAGCATTTTGACAACAATTACATATTGGTTCCTCTTGACTTTGCCCAGGAGGTTTTTGGTGTTGGTGGAAAGATAAGCTCCATGGACATTTACCTTGAGGAAGGCGTCTCTATGGAGGAGATGAAAAGGAAATTGACGGGAGCCTTGCCTGAAAAATTCAAGATCTCAACCCGTGATGAGCAACATGTTGCCCTGTTTAGAGCCATCAGGATTGAAAAACTTTTTGTCAACATGGCATTCTTCTTCCTTCTACTGATCATCTCGTTCAACATTTTCTTTGCTTTATCAATGCTGGCACTTGAAAAAAAGAATGATCTGGGAATGCTTGCTGCCATGGGGGCCAGTCCAAAAATGGTTTTTGGAATTTTCATCATTGAAGGATTGCTCATAGGTGGGGTAGGTGTAATCATCGGGCTGGGACTGGGAGGAGTTTTGGGTTATTTTCAGGAATATCACGGGCTCGTTTCCATGGGAATAGAAAATGCCGTCTCGGATGCCTACCCACTAAAAATGCAAGCAATGGATTTTGTGATCTCCGGCGTTGTGGTATTTCTGATCACCGCCTTTGCTTCTTTGAATCCGGCTATTTCAGCTTCGAACATTTCAAAATCACATGCGTTGAAAATTTCCTGATCCAGGAATTTGTCGGGTTGTCCGAATCATTATTTTTGGGGGTTAACATGAAAATTTCTCCCAAGGATCCGTTCAAAGTCGTTTACTCCCTGTACCAGCATGAGTATCTGGGATTCTTGTTTGAATCATTCATTGTCGAGCTCGACCAGGAAGGCCGACTTAGTCTGAAACATCAGAATATCTCCAGCTTGAGCGCGGTTGACTTTTCCGATGGACTGGATCAGACAGACCATGAGTTGATCGCTCTTATGGACGAGATACAACAGGATGTGGTCATCAAAAAATTCGCCGAGAAAAGAATTCACCCGAGAGAGTTCTTCCCCAAACTCTATCACCCTGAAAAGGGGGACAAAGGCCTACAGGAGTTGGTAAATCAATACCTGGAAAGCAGACGGGGAGAAATATTAGAAAGGTTGCCGGGAAGGGCGGTTTTTGAAATGGGAAATGATGGTGAGCCAACCGCCAAGGAGTTGAATGTTCCAAAAGAAGGAGCCAGTATTCTGTTTCACTTATGGAAAAACGAAGACAACACCCATTACTATCCGACAATAAAGTTCGAGGGTGAAAAACTTGAATTCAGGCAAAGAGGAGCCAGAATACTCTGCAGCCACCCGGCCTGGATGCTTTTGGAAAACACCATCTATCATTTTGAAAAAAAGGTAGACGGCAAAAAGCTCAGACCCTTTATCAAGAAGAAGTTTATCGC
>JANQHS010000458.1 GCA_028282565.1 Cytophagales bacterium
GAATTTCATTGCCTCAAACCCTCCTTCTCTTCCCACACCTGAATTCTTCATGCCACCAAACGGCGTTCTTAGATCCCTGAGCAACCAGCAGTTCACCCAAACGATCCCCGACTTAAGTTTTTCAGACACTCTCTTGGCACGGCTTAGGTTTTGGGTCCAGACCGTGGCAGCCAATCCATAGCTTGTCGAATTCGCATATTCCAGCACTTCCTCCTCCGATTCGAAGGGCATAATGCTGATCACCGGGCCAAATATCTCTTCCTGATTGGTCCTACAATAAGCATCAAGGCCCTCGATAATCGTTGGCTCCACGAAATATCCCTCTTCACATCGACCGGGAACCTTGACCTGGTTTCCACCTGCGATCACCCTGCCACCCTCGTCCTGAGCCAACCGGATATAGCCGAGGACCTTTTCCATATGTGATTCGGACACCAATGCCCCAAGGATGGTATTGCTTTCCTTCGGATCTCCCACTTTCAGCGCCTTGGTTTTTTCAACGAGCCTATCTCTGAATTTTTCGTATATGCTCTTTTCCACAAACACTCTTGATCCGCAAAGACAGATCTCTCCCTGATTAGAGAAAGAGGAAAGCATTGTGGTCCTGACGGCTTCTTCAAAATCGCAATCGGCAAAAATGATATTCGGATTTTTTCCACCAAGCTCGAGCGAAAGTTTCTTGAATTTTGGCGCTGCCTCCCTTGCAATGGCTTCTCCGGTTTTTGTTCCACCGGTAAAAGAAATGGCCTTTACCTGCCCATGCGCAACGATGGCATTTCCAACCTTAGGACCTAATCCGTGTACAATATTGAGGACCCCGGCTGGCAATCCTGCTTCGATGCAGATCTGGGATAGACGAAAAGCTGTGAAGGGCGTGATCTCCGATGGTTTGGCCACAACGGTATTCCCCGTGGCCAGGGCCGGAGCAATCTTCCAGGTAAACAAGTACAATGGGAGATTCCAGGGTGAGATACAACCCACTACACCTATCGGTCTTCTCAAGGTATAGTTAATGGCCGGCTCATGCTCCATAAAATGAGAGAGAGAGGAGTCATGGAGAAGGGCGGTTGCGAAAAAATGGAAATTAGCGGAAGCTCTGGGAATATCGACTCTCCTGGCCAACTTCACCGGTTTACCATTGTCCCGGCTTTCTTCTTCAGACAAAGAATTCAGGTTTTCGTCGATCAGCCTGGAGATCTTCAGCAGGATCTCAGACCTTTCCTTCAGGGAGGTTTTTGACCAGGATGGGAATGCTTCTTCCGCTGCCTTCACCGCAAGATCTACATCCTTATCATCCGAATCAGGGATCTGGCCATAGACTTTGCCTGTGGCAGGTTCAATATTGTCTATGTATTTCCCATCTACAGGGTCGATGAGCTTGCCCCCGATGTAATTACTGATTTTCTCCATGGGACAAAAATAGGGTTCGGGAATAAAACCTAATCGAAATCGGTGGTGAGCTTAAACCTCCGGATCCTGCCGCGATCGGCATCGGCTACATAAATGATGTTGAGGACGTAGGCTATGCTTTCGGGTCGACCAAATATCGCTGGCCC
>JANQHS010000074.1 GCA_028282565.1 Cytophagales bacterium
CTCGTGGCCAACATGCCCGGTGTTCAATACCAGTGGTTTACCTGTGATTCCGGATCCGTTGATCCAGGAGATACGCTCAGAACGTTTACTCCGACCCTACCAGGAACTTATGCATGCATCATCAAATATCAGGGCTGTTCGAAAACCTCCGATTGTATCCACATAAATCCTCTGGGAATTGAGCAAGGAGCTACGGATAGAATTCGGATCTTCCCAAATCCCAGTTCAGGGCAATTCCGAATTCAAGTTGAAAGGCCTATTCGATATACGGCATTCGACATTCGACATTCCAACAGTCATCTGATCCATACCGGGAATATTGAAAATGGACATGATCTTTCTTTCGATCTGGATCTCGCTCCAGGAGTTTATTTAGTTCGACTTATCGGAAAGGACAGTATCCTTCACACCAAAATGGTGATAGAATGATGAAAGTATCGGTCTGGTTATCTCTTATTCTTTTACCTGCCTTGTTGAATAGCCAGGGTCTGCATCTTGAGTGGGGAGGAGCAATGCACCCCTACCGAATAACCGACATGGTGGTTGATGATAGTAGCAATGTTTACATCACAGGGAATATCCGTTCCACAGGAGATGTGGACCCGGGACTTGGTGTTACCAATTTGCAATATCAAAATGCCGGTGGGGTAAGGAATGTATTCTTCGCCAAAATAGATCCCTTTGGCCAGCTTTTATGGGCATTTGGGATCCCAACAACCGATTCCGCCTCAATGGCCAAATCCAGAATCCATATAACTGATTCTGGGGATATTGTGGCGGTTGGAGATTTTGCAGGGATCGGCCTGGATTTTGATCCGGGCCCTGATTCTATTATCCTCAGTTCAGGGATATATGGAAGTATTTTCATTTTGAAGATCAGACCCTCTGGAAAGGTTTCCTGGGCAAAAAAAATAGGGACTCCAAGCCTGCTGATTCCCGCTTGGTACTGGTGGGCTTCTCTCCTTTTAGTAGATTTTGACCTTGACCCATGGGGTAACATGTATATATCTGGAATTGCCTCGGATACCATAGATGTTGACCCTGGACCACTTCAGAATTTTTTGATTCCTAATTCACCTGCAACACTGGGCTATGGTCCCGGGCTTAGGTTCATCGTGAAGTTGGATCCCAATGGAAATTTCATATGGAAAAAAAGTATGGATCTTGCGCAACCCTTTGGGATTGAAATTTCTGATTCCGGGAATGTGGTTATGTTCGGAGTGCCGTACAATAGCTTTGACATAGATCCAGGCCCCGGACAGATAATTGTCAATAATCAATTTGTTGCCTATATCCATTTAATGGATAGTTCCTGGAATTCAATTTGGGTTCGAAAATTTGATGACCAAATGGGAACGAATTTTATTGAGATCCAGGATGCGACCTTTGATTCGGAAGAAAATATATACCTATCAGGAAATCGAAGGGGAACCTCAGACCTTGACCCTGGTCCGGGAGTAAGTTTGTTTTCCGGCCCAAGGATTTCTCCATTTGCAATGAGATTTAATCCTCAGGGAGATCAAACATGGCTTTTACCCCTTGAAAATTCCAACCAATACTATATTAACCAACATGCCGACGGACCCACTAGTATCCATGTAAATGATAATGGATTGGTTCTTTTTACCGGGTATGTCTTTGATTCAGTTGATTTTGATCCCGGCCCCGCGATCAATTATCAAGGTACAAATGGATATGGGCGTTCCACTTCTTTTTCTATGCTGCTTGACACAGCCGGCGATTTTTTTTCAATGGATGCATTTGAGTTTCCCTATTGGCATTATTGCGGTAATGCCCGGCCCGGGATTGCAAGCCATTTTGGAAAAAACAATGAAATATTCCTTGCTCATCATTTTGGGTATACCATAGACATTGACCCGGATACAAGTGAATTCTTATTAACGGCATCTTCCAACTGCTATTCGCAAGATGCGGGGTCATTTATCAAGAAAATTTCTTTTGATTCCTGCTACCTCATAGAAGCGAATCTTGTTTCCTTCAATAACATCACCTGTTCCCAACCGGGCATTATTTCAGTTGAACCCGAAAATGGAATCAGGCCTTTTTATTATCAATGGAGTACAAATCCTATTCAAACTGATTCTCTTGCCATTTTCACGAGTCCTGGGAATTATCATTTGACCCTGTTGGATTCTTCTGGCTGCGTTATTGGAAAGGGTTTTCATATTTCTGGCCCTTCCGATAGCAGTGGCTATGATATGAATACCAACCTTTCAAGCTCAGGTTTCAGCCCGGGGACTCAATCCAGGATCCAATTGGATGCATACAATAGTGGCTGTTTGACAATTAGCGGGGATCTTACACTCGTTTTAGACTCCGCAACCACTTTTGATAGTGCAGATATTGCACCCACGAGTATTTTGGGTGACACTATAATCTGGTCTTTTGCCGGCCTTCAATATGATAGTTCTCATTTAAATCCCAAGGTATTTGTCAGCGTCTCCTCTTCAGCGATTCCCGGCGACCAGATCTGCCTGGAAACCTATATTACTCCTTTTCTCATGGATATAGATTCTACCAACAATCACAAGAGCTATTGCTTTCCAATCACTGGAAGTTATGATCCTAATCACAAACAGGTCTTTCCGCAGGGAGAGTGTTCTTCAAACTATGTGCTCGCGGATTCGACACTCACCTATACCCTGAGGTTCCAAAATACCGGCAATGCTCCTGCCATCAACATCCGCCTCCTGGATCAGATCGATCCTTCCTTGGATTTGAATTCTTTTTCCCTTGTGGGGACTAGTCATGAAGATCTTCTGATCGAGATCCTTCAGGGAGGAATCCTCCAATTCACCTATGATAGCATCATGCTGCCAGACAGTGTGAACAATGAACCACTGAGCCATGGCTATGTGATGTTTGAGATCAAGCCTAAACCAGGGTTACCGGATGGTACCCGGATCGAGAATACCGCTGAGATCTATTTCGATTTCAACTCCCCCATCCAGACCAACACTGTCTTTTCCACTATGGTTAATTCCATTCCATATGTCGATGCTTCGGTCAGCGTTAACAACAAGACACTCGTGGCCAACATGCCCGGTGTTCAATACCAGTGGTTTACCTGTGATTCCGGATCCGTTGATCCAGGAGATACGCTC
>JANQHS010000146.1 GCA_028282565.1 Cytophagales bacterium
TTCCTCGGTACTGAATCCCGACCTCAAAAGTTCTTTAGCCTCTGGAAGATGCCCGAAGACCGAAAGAGCGGAAAGCCTTGGCTGCTGGGCCATGAGATCACCAGGAAGCTGACTGAAGTAATCAAGATGATCGATTCTCTGCATCTGACCATTCTTGAACAGGAAAAACTCACCACCCCAACTCTGTCCGTCATCGCCGTAACCGGTTCCATCCCAAATAACTCCCAAGGTGGGCTTGGATGAATTCAGCAGATGATTTTCTGCTAAAACCGCCCCAAAATGTGCTTTATGATGTTGAACTTCCATTAAGGGGATGCCATTTGTATAGGCAATTTGCTCACCGAAACGGCGGGAAAAGTAATCCGGATGTTTATCGACAATGACCAATTCAGGTTCAAAATCAAGGAGGCCATGCAAATGATCGTAGACTTTCCTGTACGCCTCTTGAACATCAAAATTTGAAGAATCTCCAAGGTATTGGCTGATGTAAAAGTTGTTTTGATGACTCATAGCGAAACTGCTTTTCAGCATTGCTCCGGTGCCCAACAGATTGTTTGGCAAAGAAAGGATGGGGTCGATATAGCTGGGGGCATAACCCCTGGACCTTCTGAGAAAGACTTTTTGCTTGAACACTTCAGTAAAAGCAATCAGGGAATCATCCTGTGGGATCAGGATGTTCCGCTCATGAAAAAGAAACAGATCCGCGATGGTGCCGAGCTGTTTCAAAGCTTCGGAGTCCCGATAGAAAATAGGAGATCCGCTAAAATTTCCGCTTGTGGCTACAATTGGAGCTCCAAAACCCTTGCTGATCAATTCAAGGACCGGAGCATATGGCCTCATAACCCCGATGCGATTTAATCCGGGAGCAACTTGATCAAGGGCAATACCTGATTGAGGTTTGTTTCTAAGTCCAAAGAGGACGATGGGAGATTCAATACTATTCCATTCCTCCAATTCCTCTTTGGAAGCGAGTACATCCTGCAGGAGCATTTCTTCATTTCCGTAGATAAGTGCCAGGGGTTTGGCAGGACGATTTTTCCTTGACCTTAGCTCCGAAAGCGATTCCCTGTTTTGGGCATCTGCCATCAACAGGAACCCGCCTATGCCCTTGATCGCGACGATCTTTCCCAGCTCTAATGCCTGAACGATATAGGGAATAATGAGGTCCTGAGAATTTCCCAATACGGAACCGCCATTGTCTACCAACCTCATTTTCACGGCACATTCCGGGCATGAATTGGTCTGAGAAAAGAATCTCCGGTCTGCCGGGTCTTCATATTCCCGTTTGCATTCCGGGCACATTTCCATTTCTGCCATGGTCGTGCCAGGCCTGTCATAGGGAAGCGCGGTGGTAATACTATATCTGGGGCCACAGTTCAGACATGTAGTAAAGGCATAACCTTTTCGCCGATTTGCATCATCATGAATATCCTCCCTGCATTGAGGGCATAGACCCAGATCCGGTGTGATGTAAAGCCTGGTCTTTTCGGACGGACTACTTTCGATTATTTGGAAATCGGAGAACATTTCCACTTCCCTTTTGGATAGGGTGACTTCCTTGACTCTTGAGTTCGGTGGGGCATCATATTTAAGGTCATAAACGAATTGGCTCAGAGTAGAATCCTCACCTGAAACCCGTATATGCACTCCATCCGATCCGTTATTCACCCAACCCTTTAGGCCATGTTTTCTGGCCAGATTCCAGACGAAGGGTCTGAATCCAACACCCTGGACCATACCTTCGATATGGATACCGAAGGTTTGCATTACACCGTAACCCCTTCCTCTGTTTTGATCCAATCCAGCCAGTATCCCAGGCCTTCTCCCGTGAGGGCCGAAAGCTCGATAAATTCCATTTCCGGTTTTACCATTCTTGCATACTCCTTGAAGCGATCAACACTAAATGGAACATAAGGCAACAAGTCAATTTTGTTGATCAGACAGATATCGGAGCTTTGGAACATCTCGGGATATTTGATCGGTTTATCATCTCCCTCGGTCACGGAGATGATCACCACCCTTTTGCTTTCACCCAGATCAAAGAGGGCAGGGCACACCAGGTTTCCAACGTTTTCGATAAAAAGTATGCCATCGGGCTTCATTTCCATTTGGTGTAAAGCCCGATGGATCATCGACGCATCAAGGTGGCAGGCCTTTCCTGTGTTGATCTGTACAACCGGGGCCTGACACTTTGCAATCCTCTCGGCGTCACGATTTGTTTGCTGATCCCCTTCAATGACATAGCAACTGGATTGAGGTCCCATCGAAAGGAGAGTAGCTTCCAGCAGAGTGGTTTTTCCCGACCCGGGAGAACTCACAAGGTTAAAGGCAATCGTACCAAGGGATCGGAAATGCTCCCTGTTATGATCGGCAATTTCATTGTTTCTGGAAAGAATATTCTTCTCTAATTCGATCACTTCGGTTTCACCGTGATGATGGTGGTGATGCTGTGATGATGACTCAAGATTAAATCCTGAATAGCTTATTGAATCGGTGGAACTGCATCCACAAGTTGAGCACATGATTTTGGGTTTAGGTGTTGGTTATACTGGGTTTCGGAGCTATTGTACCTAGGATGAGGTTCTTCACCCTCAATTCCTGTCCTTCAACGATTTCGGTGAAATACTCCCCGCATTGCGGGCAGGGATCAAACACTTCGTTGATCACAAAAGTGGAATTGCATTTTTTGCAATGCGCTTTTGCTTCGATTTTAAGGACCTTTCTTTGGGTATGCGCCAGAAGGGTCCCGGGGACTGCGGTTTTCCAGGCAAATTCAAATGCATCCATTTCAACCCCGGACAAAGTACCGATCTCCAGCTCAATTTGACTGATGTACTTGCCCTCTCTTGAGTGCATTTGCTCCTCGCAGATCTCAATGACATTTCTTACCAGGGAGAATTCGTGCATGTCGCATTATTTTTGGACAGACCTCTTTCTCATCCGGAAAAGGTAGAGCCCAATAAGCGCTAGGCCAATTATGGGAAAAACATGCAAAGGGGAGAGTAGATAATGGAGTAGGCTGGTTCCTTCTCCAACTCCATGGTCGCCATGTGCGATAAGCAGGTTACACTGTAGGGTTGTGAATAGAAAAATCAGGGCTGATACGGCTGTTTTTTTCATCTCTTCGATCATTTATTATCAGTAAACCTAGTGCCGCAAGAGGGGAGTGGCTCTGACATACGTCAGCTTTAGGGTTGGTATAAATCAGCCCTGCAGCCTAAAAAGATAAGGTCGGGACCTGAGTATTCCTCTGCCATCCCGAGCTTCTTAGGACAGAAAGAAATCTATTCGTAGAAAGTTACTTCGCCGGTACTGACATCATACAATGCGCCGATGATCTTGATAGAGCCATCATTTTCCAGATCGCTCAGCACATCGCTTCTGGAGCGGATGACATCAAGGCTGTTGTGGATATTGTTGACAACAACGTTTTGAACAAATTCTGCATTGTTCCCGTCACGGTTTTCTGTTGTCTCTGTTTCCCTGGAGATGGCCGGTCCGATTTTTCTTAACAATCCTGTTAAATTCCCGAGCTCAGCTCCATTGCAGGCGCCTTTTACAGCACCACAGCTGGTATGGCCGAGGACAACGACCAACTTGGTCCCTGCAAGTCTGGTAGCAAACTCCATACTGCCGAGAATATCTTCGTTAACCACATTGCCGGCTATTCTAACGCTAAAGATGTCTCCTATGCCCTGGTCAAAAATGGCCTCATTTGGAACTCTGGAATCGATACATCCCAGTATAGTTGCGAATGGAAATTGTCCGGAAGAAGTTTGTTTGACCTGATCCAAAAGATCCCGACTTTCCATGTTTTGATAGACAAATCTTTTGTTACCGTTTTTGAGCGCCTGAAGAGCACTGTCCGGTGTCATTTGATCTTGTGACTCTTTGGTTTGAGTTATCATTTTTCCTGCAATTAAATCCTTTCCATAAAACTAGGCCTCGTACAGGAGCCAAATATAGGATTCCATGATCAAATAAAGCCATATTGAATTAGGCTGGATGATCGAAGTCAGAAGCCGGCTTACGGGATGTCCTGGGCTCTGTTTAGAGATTGTGTAGGAAAATTTGCATGAATCGAAACCTATTTTTCGCTGGATGGTTTATTCCTAAAGCATAAATCCTATGGCAACCACAACTTCAAAAAAGCGATCGGTAAAATCCCAGAAAACCGATGAGGAGAAAATCAAATCTGCGTACAAAGAATGGATATTGACACATGGAGAAGATCCTCAATCTGTTTATCTATTCTGTAAGCACATCGCTATTAAGGAATCGGATTTCTATGAGCATTTCTCCTCATTTCAGTCCTTGATGAAGAATGTATGGCTTGATTTTCTCCGGAGTACCATCACCCTGGTGAAAGGCGAAAAGGTCTATGCCGAATACAGTTCCCGGGAAAAGGCACTGGCCTTCTATTTTACCTTCTTCGAGCAGTTGAAACAGGAACGCAGTTTTGTTTCGATCTCTTTCCCCACAAACAGTCTGAACCCGATGGAGGTCGCCGGAAAGTTTCATACTCTCAAAAAAGAATTCTCATCTTTCTTTGACGAGATCTTATCACAGGGATTCAAGACAGAAGAGATCATATCCAGGCCCGTTATCTCAGAAAGGTATAAGGACGGGCTTTGGCTTCAGTACCTGTTCCTGATCCGCTTTTGGATCAAAGATGACTCGAAGGGTTTCGAAAAAACCGATGCTGCAATTGAGAAATCGGTTAATCTGGCCTTCGAGTTGATGGGAAACAGCCCTCTTGATTCGATGATCGACTTTGGTAAGTTCCTTTTTCAAAATCAGAACTGATGGAAGACCAGCAATCAAAGATCCCGGTTTCCAAGGTGTCCAGAGCTTCCAAGTTCATCAGTACCGGTGCAAAGGTGGGAGGCAATTACCTCAAGTACTACGGCAAAAAGATGATCAACCCGGAGCATAGCCGGGACGAGCTGAATGAAGACAATGCCAATGATATCTACTACTCGCTGAGCCAACTCAAAGGAAGTGCGCTTAAGGTGGCCCAGATGCTCAGCATGGACAGAAGCATCATGCCGGAAGCCTATCAGGAAAAGTTCTCCATGGCGCAGTACAGTGCTCCTCCATTATCCTACCCATTGGTTGTGAAGACCTTCAAAAAGTATTTTGGCAAATCACCCGAAATGATCTTTGATTCTTTTTCGCAAAACGCAGTGAATGCTGCCTCCATTGGGCAGGTACACAAGGCCATGCTTGATGGAAAGGAATACGCGGTTAAAATCCAATACCCCGGAGTGAAAGAGAGTATCAGTTCGGATCTTAGAATGGTGAGGCCGATCGCAACGGCCATGTTCAAGATCAATCCGGCGGAGATGGAGGAATATGTAGGAGAGGTTGAAAGCAAACTGATCGAAGAAACAGATTATGTCCTT
>JANQHS010000226.1 GCA_028282565.1 Cytophagales bacterium
CTTGATCGGATTCTCCTCCTTACCCGAGGAGCGCTTTAGAAATACCCCGATTCGGTAAACAAGCTCCTTCATCAGAAAAGGCTTGGTGATATAATCATCACCACCGCTCTCAAAGCCCTTGATCCTGTCCTCCGGAAGTTCTTTGGCGGTCAGAAATAGGATCGGGACATCCTGGTTTACGGACCTGACCTGTTTGGCGATCTCAAATCCATCGATGTCCGGTAGCATGATATCCAGGATGCAGATCTGTGGATGGACTGTCTTGAATGCAAGCAAACCGGGCTGGCCTCCTTTTTCCCAGCTCACTTCAAACCCTTCATCCTTCAGGCCTTCGGAGATCAATGAACCAAGATTCTCATCATCTTCGATCAATAGTATCCTTATGCTCTCTTTCATGCGGCGTTAAAATAGATGGTGAAGATGGTCCCTCCCTGCTCAGGGCAATCAATAAGGATACGCCCCTTATGGTCCTTGATGATCTTCTTGACCAGATAAAGACCCAGTCCAAATCCTTTTTCGCGATAAATATTTCCTTTTGGAACCCTATAGAATTTACCAAAGACCTTTTTTCTATGTCTTAGGGGAATGCCATCTCCTGAATCCTGAATTCTGAGCGCGACCTTTCCTTTTTGTTGAGATATTGAAATATCGATGGGCGGGGAGCCATGTTTGAAAGCATTATCGATGAGGTTGGTTATTACGGAATGGATCCCCGGTCTATGCCCTATGATCCTGAATCCTGGCTCATGGGAGTAATTTATCCCTTCATTCGGGAACTTGTTCAAAACGGACCGGACCTCGTCTCCGAGATCGATGTTTTCCCGTGTTTCCTCGCTTTTATTTCCTTCTCTGACCGATTCCAGTATGCTGTTTATTCTGGATTGTAGGTTGTCTACTTCTTCCTGAAGAATGGACAGACTCTTTTTCTCTGTTTCGGGAATATTTGAGATCCTCTCCAGGGCCAATTTCATGCTTGATAGGGGGGTCTTCATTTCATGGGTCAGGTTATTGACGAAATCCGTGTGGATCTCCGAAAGTCGCTTCTGCTTCAAAATGATGATGGCGGCCCAGGCGAAGAACACGATCACCAATAGAAGGATGAGGCTTGAGAAGATCCAGATGCCCATGCTGCCGATGAGCACCGATTCTATGCCCGGGAAGTAGACCGAGAAATAATAATTGTCGTTGATGAATTCGGGTTCCTTGACCTCATTGTTCTGTTTCTCTCCCTGATCAAATGCATTGAGCCGGTTGCTATAAACC
>JANQHS010000270.1 GCA_028282565.1 Cytophagales bacterium
TGGGCATTTCGAGGATCTCGAATTGCTGTCTCACTTCACAAGCCCCTTCAAGGCCCAGGCATATTTGGCAGAGAGCAGGATTGATCTGCTTTTCCTGGACATTCAACTGCCAGGCCTGAACGGTCTGGACTTTCTAAGAACTCTCAGCAACCCCCCGCTAGTCGTGATCACCTCTGCCTATTCGGAGCATGGGGTAGAAGCCTATGAGGAGGAGGTTTTTGATTACCTCCTGAAGCCCTATTCCCTTGAGAGGTTTAGCAAGGTCATCAACAGGGTTCGTGAAGAGCTTTTGGGGCAGAATTCGTTCGTTCAGGATTCTGAACACCTGATCTTCAGGGTTGACCGCAAGGATAAGAAGGTCGCCATTGAGGATATTCTTTATGCCGAAAGTCAAAAGGAATATGTGAAAGTTGTGACCAGGGATGAGGAATTCCTGACAAAAATGAGCACCAGGGAACTTGCCGGATTATTGCCTAAGAATAGTTTTTTGCGGGTTCATCGTTCTTTCCTTGTGAACAGGCGAACCATCAAGGCGTTCGGGGCGAATTCGGTCGACATAGGCTTGCGTGAAATCCCGCTTGGTAGATTGTTCAAACGGGAGGCTTATGAGAAATGGAGTAGAGCTAATGATTAAGAAGTAATAATTGGTGATTAATTCTTAGTCATTGAATACAAAGAATCCGAAACCCCCGGGATCTCTAAGAATAATATTGTCCACCTCTCCCTGATCATTGAAGACGGTCACTTCCTCGGTGATGGGTACACCGGCCTCACGGATCTTGGGAATGATGACATCGTTCTTGCCACCATTGAAATAGGTGAAGGAAGGGTTGAAGAAGAGATGCGGACATGAATTCGGTTTCATGATGCTGATGCCCGTTCCGTTTTCATGCATGATCAGTATCCATCCGGAATCCACAGTGCCCTGAACCACTTTGAACCCCAGTTTTTCATAGAACTTGCATGAAAAGGCGATGGAAACCGATTCCAGGCTGAGGCCCATATAATTTCCAAGCAGTGAAAAAGAGTTCTCCTCAACAGGGTAGGATGGAGGATCATCGCTTTCGATGAGGTAAACCCAAACCCCGCTGGGGTCGGACAGGAGATAGCCTTCATCGATCTTGCAACAGGCAAAGTGCTCGGCAAGCTCCTTGGATTCCATTTCCCAGTTTTCCTTATAAAACTTGATTCCTGCCCTGGCTTCCCTCGCCGGGTTGATTTCAAGGATCCCCTTGCCATCGCTGACAATGCTGGGATTATTTTCCGAAAGGATCTTAAACCCGCATCGCTTGTAGAAGTCGATGCTTTGTTCAAGATCCGGTGTTGGTGTTTGGTAAAGAGTAATCAATGGTAAATGTTTTATCCGCCTTTGTCGGGGTTAATGATGAGTAGTCTATTAGCTCCATTAAATTAATGATTAATAGATGACCCCTATGCAAAAGCCACATAAAAACGCTGAACAGAAATTCAGGCCTGGTTTTTATTCCTTCTTCCCCAACCCAAACAAATACGCTGCCTTGATCTCAATACCTCGATTGAATTGTTTGTGATCATTTTGAAATGAGGAATCATTGGGGTCCGATGGACTGAGATTTGTCAGACCAGCGAAATAACCCATGGTGACCTGGAGTGCATTTTTTTCAAATGGGATCCAATACCCAAAACCGAAATTCAGGGACAAGTTGAGAGGGCCGTTAAGGGTAACGGTACCGGAACCGGGATTTACTTCAGAACCAAAGTCAACATCTCTTTCTTCGATTGTTTTGATGTTACCGCCTAATCCAATCTCAATGATCGGCCCGGCAAAGAATTGAAACTGCCCGGCACCCATATGGATGTTATAAACAAAGTCAATTGGAAAAGACAGGTAATTCAAATTGACAGTTACTTGCCCTTCAGCACCGGAATTTTGCACTTCATATTTACCTCCTCTTGCGATGTAAAGAACTTTTGGCTGAACGGCCATGTGCTCATTGACATGAATATCCAATACCGCTCCCGCAATGGGTCCGACCTTAAACATGGATTCAGGCTCATTGTTCCCATTAAAATTGAACTCGATTGTGGAAATATTTAATCCGATCTGGGGTCCCAGGCTAATCTGTGCGGACGCGGTTTGAGCCAGAAAAAATGAAATCAGAAAGAAGGGTATTCTTTTCATGGACTAAGGTTGAGATCCTGATTTAAAGATAAGTCTTCGATCAAATAGATTAAGAACAAAAAAACCCCGGGATTATTGTTCCCAGGGTTTCTTCATTTCATTGCTTAGGCTTTATTCCGAAATGCCGAACAGGTATGCCAGCTTGATCTCAATACCGCGATTGAAAACCTTCTGATCATCCTGAGCACTGGAGTTGTTCGGACTGCTTGGTGTCAGATTGGTCAGACCAAGGAAATACCCAGCAGAGATCTGCAATGCATTATTGTCCATGGGGATCCAGTAACCAAGACCAAAGTTGAGACCGAAATTCAAAGGTCCATTGACAATGGCATCCTGAGAGGTACCATCGTTCTCGCTTTTGAATTTGACACTGTTGTCCACTCCTCCGGCTTCAACATTCCCGCCGACTCCAATGTCGATCACGGGGCCAGCAAAAACCTGGAGTTGACCGCTTCCGACATTAAATCCGTAGATCAGGTCGATAGGAATGGACAGGTAATTCAGGGTAGTGGTGACCTCAGTCGTATTGTTAAGCACGGTGAATTCCGATTTTCCGCCACGGCCGATAAACAACAGCTTGGGCTGGATGGAGAAATTCTCGGAGAGGCGAACATCCAATGCAGCACCGAATATCGGGGCGAGGCGCATTTTGGCATCGGGTTCTCCGCCACCCTCATAGCTATAGGAATTCGAGGCAAGGTTCAGACCTATCTGTGGTCCTATGGCGATCTGCGCCCGGAGCATTGGGGCGATCAAAATGGCTACAATGAATAAGCTAAATTTTTTCATGGCTATGGTGATTTTCAGTTCGCCCAAAAATAGAAAAAAGGGAGCTGATCAAATCCACCGTTCGTCATTCTTAATCCAATTTCTTGCCCTGTGTGGTAAAGGATAATCCCTGCTGTCCGCTGGTCGAGATCATCACCGCTTCCACCAGGGGATCGTAGGCTCCCGAAGGTAGGGCATATTTGAATAGGAAATTACCCCCGGTACCACCTGTGCGGTCATCATGCCCCACCATGATCTGCAGGGTCTGCATGGGGTTGACATACATAGGGCTTTCCAGATAGGATCTGGCCAGCTCACCGGATTTATCATAGAGTTCGGCGCTGAGCAGGTAGATCTGATCCTCGCTGTTGACATTATGTACACTCACGGTGGCGGTCAGGCTATAGACACGATCCCTCAGGGTTTTATGCTGGAAGATCTCCGAATAAAAGGGCAAGTAGTTGGAGAAGAGCACTAAAGTATCGCCTTCCACCTCGATTCGCTTATCCGAAACGCTCTTTAGCTCTACTTCCTGCTTGGCAGCCAGGCTTTCAAATGATTCCGGGATTTTCGCATCCGCTTCTTCTTCGGGTTGAGCACAGGAGAAAAGGAAGAGTGAGATGGCCAGTGTGGAAAGGAGGGGAAGGGTTTTCATGG
>JANQHS010000297.1 GCA_028282565.1 Cytophagales bacterium
CGAAGTTCAGTAAGCTACCTGAATATCTGCAAAAAGATGATCTGCTCGTACTGAATGCGACCAAAGTCGTCAACGCCAGATTATTCTTTAAAAGGGCCACCGGTGCCCGAATAGAGATCCTGCTGATCAATCCCATTCTGCCTTCCCATGACCCCTTCATCACATTGCAAGCACAGAATTCCTGCGTTTGGAAATGCATAGTTGGAAACAAGAAGAAATGGAAAGAAGACGAAATACTCAGCCTTGAAGAAGGTACGATCCGGTTAAACGCCAGTTGGAAGAACAAGGATCTCGACAAAATAGAATTTGAATGGGCAGGTGATGAGAATTTCGGAAAGATCGTTTCCCTGTTCGGAAAAATCCCTCTTCCGCCCTATCTCCAAAAGGATCCGGATGAAAATGATGAACAGCGCTACCAAACGGTCTATGCCAGATCTCCTGGGGCAGTTGCTGCTCCTACCGCCGGCCTTCATTTTAATGAAAAAATCCTCCAAGATATCAAGGACAAGGGTGTCAGATCTGCCGAGTTGATTCTTCATGTGGGAGGTGGAACATTCGCCCCGATCAAATCGAATGATCCCGCCGATCACGATATGCACCATGAGTATTTCGAGGTCACCCGAGATTTTGTGGAGAACCTGATCCATCATCTTGACAAAAGGATCATTCCCGTAGGAACCACCTCCTTGAGGGTGTTGGAAAGTCTTTACTGGATAGGAGCTCTAGGGCCGGAACTGGGATTCGATCTCAACATACACGGACATCTTCCATATGAGTATTCCGCCGTCCGTATCTCACCCGGGAAAGCCCTGGAAAACCTTCTAAGTTACATGACGGAAAACGATCTGGAGGTCTTCAATTCTGAAACCGGGATCTTCATTGTTCCGGGGTTCGAATTCCGGTATTGCAAGGGCCTGATCACAAACTTTCATCTCCCCGGAACCACCCTGATACTACTCGTTGCAGCTCTTATCGGGGATGATTGGAAAAAAATATACGAATCGGCCAAAACCAAGGGTTATCGCTTTTTGAGTTATGGTGATAGCTCTCTATTATTGACCTGAGAGCTGCATGAAACCCTATATCATCATCGATTTTGATTCTACCTTCACCAAGGTAGAAGGCCTTGATCTACTGGCCGAAATATCCCTCAAGGGAAGATCCGATCGGGCTGAAAAAGTCAAAAGGATAAGGGAGATCACAAACCTCGGAATGGAGGGAAAGATCAAATTCAAAAAATCGCTCGAAGAGAGGTTAAAACTGCTCGAAGCTAAGAGGGAGGACATCGATGTTCTTGTCAAAAGGCTGGAAAAAAAGATATCGAGTTCGTTTAAAAGAAATGAGGCCTTTTTTCAGGAATACGGCAGCCAGATACTCATCATCTCCAGCGGTTTCAAAGAGTTCATCCAACCCATAGTTGAGCCCTTCGGGATTCCCACCAGGAACATTTACGCAAACGAATTCACCTACGATTCTCAGGGAAGGATCACCGGGTTTGATAAGCGAAGAATTCTGGCTAGCAACAATGGAAAAGTGAAGCAGATCAAAGCCCTTGAACTCAAGGGTCCGGTTTACGTGATCGGAGACGGATATACAGATTATGAGATCAAGGAATCCGGGCTGGCCGATAAGTTCTATGCCTTCACGGAAAACGTCAAGCGCACTTCCGTGACCGATGTAGCAGACCATATCACTCCTTCTCTTGATGAGTTCTTGTACAAGCATAAGCTTCCCATGGCCATCTCCTACCCCAAGAGCAGGATCAAGGTCCTTGTATTGGAGAATATTCACAATGAGGCCATCAAAATATTCAAGGAAGAAGGTTATCAGGTCGAACGGGTCAATCGGGCATTGGAAGAAACCGAGCTCATCAAGAAAATCCAGGATGTCAGCATTCTATGTATTCGCTCAAAAACCCAGGTCAGCAAAAGGGTTCTTGAAGCTGGCAATAAGCTTCATGCCATAGGGGCTTTCTGTATCGGAACAAATCAGATCGACCTGCATGCGGCCATGGACCAGGGCGTGGCCGTGTATAATGCTCCCTACAGCAATACGCGGTCAGTGGTCGAGTTGGCGATTGCTCAGATTATCATGTTAATGAGACGGATCCCTGAAAGGATGAGGGCCATGGATCAGGGCGAATGGCGAAAATCAGCGGAAAAAAGCAATGAGGTCCGGGGCAAAGTTCTTGGCATCATAGGCTACGGAAATATCGGCTCTCAGCTCAGTGTGGTAGCCGAATCCCTGGGAATGGAGGTGGTTTATTATGATATCATCGATAAAATGCCGCTGGGGAATGCCAGGGAATTACCGGATCTTGAAAGCCTGCTCAAAATCTCTGATGCAGTCACCGTTCATGTCGATGGACGACAAAGCAACAAAAACCTCATTGGAAGGTCTCAGATAGCCAAAATGAAGAAAGATTCCATTTTACTGAACCTGAGTCGCGGCCATGTGATCGACTTTGCAGCGGTAAAGACATCCTTGGAAAACAAAAAACTGAAAGGCTTTTCAGCTGATGTTTTTCCCCATGAGCCTGCCAACAACAAGGAGGAATTCAAGCTTCCGATCAGGGGATATGAAAACACCATCCTCACGCCGCATATCGGGGGAAGCACCCTGGAAGCCCAATCGAATATTGCAAGATTTGTTCCCGACAAGATCATGAAATATATCAATGCCGGAAACACCTATGGGAGTGTGAATTTCCCCAACCTCAGGTTACCCGATCAGGGAGACGCACACCGACTGATCCATATTCACCAAAATATTTCCGGAGTGCTCGCACAGGTGAACGATACCATCGCCGACTTCAATGTCAATATAGTAGGTCAATACCTCGGCACCAATGAGCGTATCGGGTATGTGATCACCGATATCAACAAGATCTATCACAAGGATCTGATGAAACAGTTGAGAAAGATCGAAGGCACCATCAAAGTGAGGGTTCTTTACTGATGAAGAACTTTTATCTAACCCCCGGACCTTCACAACTCTACCATACCGTTCCAGATCATTTGCGGGAGGCGCTTAAAATCGGATTGCCAAGTTGGAGTCACCGTGGAAAGGATTTCAAGGACGTTTATGCCTTCACTAGACAACAGCTTTTCGATCTTCTGGATGTGCCGGAGGGCTGGGAAATGATCTTCCTAAATTCCGCAACGGAAGTGTGGGAGCGGCTGATCCAGAATTTTGTTTCCGACACATCCCTGCATGTGGTTACAGGGGCATTTTCCGAACGTGTCTCGCTTTTTGCCCGAGCCATGGGAAAGAACAACCGAAACATCGTAGTGACGGAAAACGAGGCCCTAGAGCCGGAAAAATTCTCTTCCGGGTATTCTCCGGAAGTATTGACCCTGGCGGGAAATGAAACTTCCACAGGGTACTGGATCTCGAAGGAGGAGGTAAAAAAGGTTAGGCAGAGGTTTCCCGAAACCCTGATCGCCCTTGATGTGGTTTCCGCTTTACCTCATTACGAGGTTCCATTCGATGCTGTGGATTGCTTTTATTTCAGTGCACAAAAGGGGTTTGGGCTTCCTGCCGGGCTCGGGGTATGGGTTTATAAGAGATCCATGGCGGAAAAGGCTAAAAGCAAAGGAATTGCCCCATATCGGCAATTTTCAAGACTTGATGAAATGGCCTCATCCGACCAGACCCTGGCCACACCCAATATGCTTGATATTTATCTGCTCGGAAAGGTTTGTGAGGACATGAAAAGAAGGGGAATTCAAATGATCAGGTCGGAGACCATATACAAAGCCACCCTGATCAAGAACCTTTTCCAATCTCATGAGGCCTTGCTGCCTTTTGTGAAACATCATGATTTCCAGTCTGTGACCTGTCTTGTAGCATCAAGCCCAAGGGCCGAAAAGCTGATCGCTCAATGTG
Source organism: Cytophagales bacterium (assembly GCA_028282565.1). Lineage (GTDB taxonomy): Bacteria > Bacteroidota > Bacteroidia > Cytophagales > CCMP332 > JANQHS01. The sequence goes on from JANQHS010000297.1 coordinate 3,889, forward strand.
CCGAAAAAGGTTGGATCATTGGGGGTGGATATGGTGCATTCAAAGGCAAGCATCTACGCGTTGCCAATTTTCCCGCTCATTCCAAGGAGTTGATCGAGGGTCTGGTGGATTTCCTTTCTTAAAGTTCGTATTCAAAATACAAGGTATAATCTTCGATGGTCACACCGGCGCTATCAATGGTGTAATGCGATTCTTCAGGATAACCCAAAGAATTATAAGTATGAGTTCCAGTGGTAACCTTATTGGTCAGGGAATCTTCTTCACGAAGCAAATTGTGTTCCCCCATATTAAAGGGGGTATTGATCCAGAAATCTTTGAGAGGAATTTTTTTCATTTCACATCCAAGAAAATGGACATTTACCAAGGCCAAGATCTTAAGATCAAGAAGCAAAAATGGATTGTGATGATCATCAAAAGTTCTGGAGGAATAGTACTCAATATTGCATTCAGAATCGATCCGAAGCCTAAACCATTCTTTTACAATATTCCCCAAAGACTCAGATTGGAAATGCCGGAGAAGGATATCCGGTGCGCCGTACGAAATATTCATCGGCGGGTAATTGAAATAATGACTAAGATACTGGAAACCCCCTCCATTCGGAAATAATTTGAATCTCCAATTTGGCATTCCGTATTCCGGTCCATATGGACCAATATCAAAACAATGGATGCTGCTGTATTCATCCCTTGAATTAATCTCGATACTGACAAAGAACAATTTTCCAATTCCAGTCACATAAGAATGCACCTCGGACAAGAGCATGTGGAAAGTTGAAAAATCGAACCTAAGGGGAACAGATTCATTGATCCTAAATTGCGGATTATGGGAAAGATCCATTATTTCTATAAGCACTTTTTCAGACCCGAATTGATCTTTTCGGACCACCCTTTTCAGGAAGGGTCTTTTTTCCAATACTACTTCATTATTGATGCTATCGCCTTGGGTGCTGAACTCAAAATGAGGGATCTGGTTTAAAGAATATAAGCTTGGATCAATGGGTCTGAAGAAATATTTCAGAGTAAACCTGTGACCATAAAATCTGAAAGACCCATTTTTTCTTGTTGAATCAGAAAAGATCGGGTTCATATTTAGCTGATAGTCCTCCAATTTCCTGAAGACCATGATCCCTTCGTTTGGGAGACGATTACCATGCTGATCCACAAATCGCACTTTAAAATATCCCTGCTCCGGTGTATCTATAACAATGGAATCATCAATAGCAACCGAATCACTAGGGTTTACTACTGGTCTGGGAGTGTTTTCCTCTTCCTTTTTACAGGAAAAAATGCAGATCAGCAGGGACAATACCAGAATAAGACGCTTCACGATTACCAGTCACTAAAAATCGTATTCAAAATATAGTATAAAACTTTCTTCTTTTCGGCCTGAGTAAACATGTGTGATCTCATAAACGGATTGGACAGGAAACCCATGACTTTCATATTCATGGGTAATCGAAATTTTCTTCATATTCATATAGTTCCTCTCAACACTCAAATTATGGCCGCCAAGGATAAATG
>JANQHS010000339.1 GCA_028282565.1 Cytophagales bacterium
TCTTACCGCAATCCATGGGTACTTTCCCGCAAAGATCTACGGAGCCGGTGCCGATAACGAACCCAGGGTTTTCAACCGCCAGGTCAGAACATGGGTTTATCAAAAGGAATGGATCGATCCCGAAACCGAATTTGACTATGTCAAGGCCATTGGCAATATTCAACTCCCGCCGATTTTCTTTTTTGCCGGCGTAAAGGACCCTTACCTCGGTCATCCTCAGGATGTCCAAAGACTTGCCGAAGAATGCGGAGTTCCGGATTCCGTGACCATGCTGGGAAAAAGACATGGCAATCTGCATGATTACGGACATATCGATATGCTCACCCACCCCGATGCCGTGAATGACCATTTTCCCGGTATCGCAGAGATCTTTAGGCAGCATTCCTGAGACTATCCTGGGCGAATCCTTAAATTCATTCCCCTGAAACACTTTAAGAACATAGCCGAATATTGCCGGGGCATTAACATTGCTTCTCCCCAACATCCTCATTTCGATATCCGAAGTTTTGAGGAAAACATGAAAACCGTCGAGAAGAAAATGCCCCCCTTCAGGCATGAATTCTATGCGATCGCCATCAAAGCCGATGGCGGAGGGAAGGTCTCCAGCGGCGAGTTTAACGATTTTCCGGAGGGTACGACGATCTTTTTCAATACCCCGTTCCAGGTGCTTTCCTGGGATATAGTTCCGGATTGGCGCGGCTATTATCTCATGTTCAGTCAGGATTTCATCGCGCAGTCCAAGGTACTATCCGATCTGTTGAACCTCTTTCCCTTCTTGAAGATCGACACATCGATACCCTTTACCATTCCCAAGAAGGAACTTCCCGGAATTCTTGCGATCTACGAGCAAATCTGGACGGAGTACCGGGGCGAAGAGGATGACAAATTCCAAATGATCGAAGCCAGGGTTTTCCTCCTTCTCAGTTATGTGAAGCGCCTGTTTGAGAAACAGGTGGACCAAAAAATCGCGGAGAAAAGCATGAGGGCTGCAGACCTGAAATTGCTTTCCAGATACCAATCCCAGATCCAGACAAGTTTTTATCCCGATGCTGTTCCGGAGCCCGCATCCAAGCTCCATTCCCCGGCCCACTATGCCGAGAAGCTCAGCGTTCATCCAAACCATCTCAACGCCGTGGTAAAATCGGTAACCGGCATTACCGCCCTAGGGCATATCCATAAACACATTCTTTCATTGTCAAAGACCTACCTGGCCCAAACAGAACTCTCGGTCAAGGAGATCGCCTATACCCTGCACTTTGAAAGTCCAAATAACTTCAGCTCTTTTTTCAAGAGAAACACGGAAAAAACACCCCTGGAATATCGGCAACAGGCCAATCTTTGAAATTTATACTCCCCTCTTTGAAATGCTGAATTAAGACGGCTTTCCCATGCCCAGCTTTGTATCAACAAAAGAACAAAGCGATGAATAAAGTCATATTCAGTATTCTGAGCATCATTCCCTTCAGCCTTCTTGCCGGTACAAATGCCACACCCGGTGAAGCTGTGGTGGGCCTTTTTGTAGCAACGGACAAGCAAGACTGGGAAGCCGTTAATGAAGTATTTGCCGATGAGGTGAACCTGGACTATTCATCCATGAACGGGAATCCGGCTCAGGTTCTATCCCCAACACGGATCATCGATTCCTGGAAAGGCATCTTGCCCGGCTTTGAATTCACGCACCATCAACTCGGAAATATGATGGTGAGCGGGAGCGGTGATCAGGCCCATGTTTTTTGCTATGGCACCGCGAGTCACTTTCTCAAGGATGAGCAGGGAGATCTCTGGGTGGTCGTCGGCTCCTATGATTTTGATCTGATCAGGGTCGAAAAGGAAAGCTGGAAGATCAAGTCTATGAAATTCAACTTCAAATTTCAGGACGGCAATACCGCATTGCCACAGAAGGCAATCGAAAAACTGAAATAGAAGTGGTCATGAAAAATCCGATATGGACATTATTCCTTCTTGTACTTCTACAGGGATGTGCAGGGAATCAAAATCAGGAAAAAATGGAAAAACAAATCGCCCATAAGAATAAAGAGTCTGTTAAAGTATTCTTCCGATCACTGGAGAATGAGGATGTCGACCGGATCGCGTCGCTGTTTTCCGAAGAAGCAGTACACATCAACCCCTATGCCTCGGGAATATTCCCGGAGGGAGCCAGAGGGAGGAAGAGTATAAGGGAGTATTGGACACCTGTGTTCCCGAATTTCTACGGAATGCAATTCACCATTGAGGAGCTCCTCGCTACGGAGGATCCCAACATGGTTTTTGTCAAGTACAAAGGCAGGATCAGGTTGAAGGACAATGCCG
>JANQHS010000346.1 GCA_028282565.1 Cytophagales bacterium
CAGGAATATATATCATCCATGTGGATGCAGATCAGCTAGGAGAGAAGGTCGTGAAGTTCTTCAATATCGCCAGACCAATTGATCTGGATACATTCTAGCCTAAAAAATTGATGTATATGAGAAATTTGAATATGAAATCATACTTAATAATACTCGGTGCTTGTCTTGTTTCCATCACGGCCTTTTCTGGAAATGACACAAAAAGGGGACAAGCAGGTGCTACTGAATTGTTAATGAACCCATGGGCAAAAAGTACGGGATATGCCGGGGCAGGAACGGCAATGCTGACCGGAGTTGAAGCTATGCGTTGGAATGTTGCCGGATTGGCGCATACTCAAAAGACCGAGGTCGTCCTTGCTCATTCAAGGTGGCTGGTAGGATCTCAGATCTTTACCAACGCCGTAGGACTTGCTCAAAGGCTGGGAGAGAATAGTGGAGTCTTAGGGTTATCGCTCATGAATGTTGATTTTGGCGAGTTGGTTGAAACCACATTTTTCCAACCCGGAGGGACCGGAACAACCTTCAGGCCTACTTTCTTCAATCTTGGACTGAGCTATTCCAAGGTCTTCTCTAACACCATTGCTGGTGGTATCACCGTACGGATAATTAATGAATCCATTACCGATGCCTCAGCTCAGGGCGTTTGCTTTGATGCCGGTGTGCAATATCAAACCGGGGAGAGGAAGCAATTCAAGTTTGGCGTTGCGCTTCGGAACTGGGGGCCAACTATGCGTTATTCGGGAGATGGTTTGAGTTTTAGAGGATCTACCCCGTCGGGTGGAGGAGACTATCAACTCAGGGTGGATCAAAGATCAGAGAAATTCGAGATCCCAACGCTTCTGCATATTGGAGTTGCATATGACTTTCAGCTTGCTCTGGATCATAAGCTTACACCCTTGTTCAATTTCACCTCCAATTCTTATTCCAAGGATGAACTACAATTCGGCGCGGAATACGCCTTCAAGCAATTTTTTATGGCAAGGGTTGGTTTCAATTACCGTGAAGGAATCTTCAACAAGGAAGACAGAACAGATGCCTATACCGGACCGGCTGCTGGTTTCACCATACAGTATCCCTGGGGTGAGAACAACGAGAAGACTGCAGGTCTGGATTTCGGATATCGCGTAACGGATTATTTCGGAGGAACAGCAACAATTGGGTTGAGAGTTACGCTGTAATAATATTTTCTTACTTAGTTTTGCAGAGGAACGGCCAGAAATGGCCGTTCTTTTGTTTTTAACTGAATTCGAGATGGCAAACTATTATACCCAGGAGGGATTAGATAAACTAAAAGAAGAGCTGCAACAGCTCAAAGGTGAAGAAAGGTCAAAAATTGCCAAGCAAATAGCAGAAGCAAGAGATAAGGGTGATCTGAGCGAAAATGCGGAATATGATGCTGCCAAGGATGCTCAGGGCCTATTGGAAATGAAGATATCCAAATTGGAAACCCTGGTTGCGGATGCCAAGGTGATCGACGCTTCCCAGCTTGATGCATCCAAAGTTTCCATACTGTGCAAAGTCAAGATCAAGAATACGGGAAATGGCATGGAGTTTTCGTATATGATCGTTGCCGAAGAAGAGGCTAACCTGGCAGAGGGAAAGATTTCCATACAGTCGCCGATCGGAAAGGGTCTGTTGGGCAAGAAAGTAGGAGATAAGGCAGACATACAAATTCCGGCTGGCAAAGTGAAATTTGAGATCCTCGATATCTCATTGTAGTGGCCAGCATATTTACCAGGATCATTCAAGGTGATATTCCCTGTCATAAGATATATGAAGATGACAGGGTCTTTTCTTTTTTAGATATCAATCCTGTTTCCAAGGGGCATACACTTTTGATCCCAAAGGTGGAGATTGACTACATCTATGATCTGGAGGATGATCTTTTGAGCCACCTTTTTACCACTTCAAGAAAGATATCCCGAGCCATTGAAGAGGTTTTATCCTGTCAGCGGATCGGCGTCGCGGTGGTGGGATTGGAAGTACCCCATGCCCATATTCACTTGATCCCAATCAATCAGATCAGCGACTTTTCTTTTGCCAATCCCAAGCTCTCGTTTACGCCGGAAGAGTTCAACCGGATCGCTGAGCAAATCAGCTCCCGGATCCGGGGTTAATCACCCTTCCAGGATTTTTTGAAAGGAATGAATTCCAGGATTCTTTGGATTGCCCCGGAGTTCCTTGCTGATAATGATGGCATAATGCAACGGCAAGTGCATCTGTCGCATCAAGCTCCATACCTTTCTCATGATCCAGGTCCAGTATCTTTTCAAGCATAGAAGCAATTTGCTCTTTGGAAGCATTTCCATTTCCCGTGACCGCCTGCTTGACCTTTTTTGGTGCATATTCCGTGAAAGGGAGACCGAAGTTCAAAGCGCATCCAATAACCACACCTTGAGCTCTTCCAAGCTTCAGCATGGACTGAGCATTTTTTCCATAGAAGGGAGCCTCAATGGCCAATTCGTCCGGAGAATAGGATTTAATGATCTGGCTGGTCCTCTCCTGAATCGCGTTGAGTTTGAGCTGATAGTTCGAGTACTTTGTCAGGCGTATGATCCCATATTGCAATACTTCAAGTTCCCGGCCATGAACCTTGAGGATAGAGTATCCCATAATAGTGGTTCCCGGATCAACGCCGAGTATTAGTTGTTCTTTTTTGGGGCTCATGTGTTCCAGTCCAAATTAGTTTAAAACTTAGTAACTAGCTTAACACCCAATTCTCGCTGATAATCATTGGACCTAATTTTTTTCATCCTATCTCTTTTTTACGCCGCCGGAATTCTTTTTCTGGCATTTGAGTTTCAAAAAATTCCAGCATGGGAGCGAAAAGGAAAATTGGAAGGCAATATCCAATTACCTGCAATTGCCGTGATAGTGTGCTTTCGAAATGAGCTGGATAACCTGCCCAACCTTTTTTCCTCTTTGTCAAATCAGTCCTTATCCAACGAACATTATCATGTATTCCTTGTCAATGATAATTCGGACGATGGGAGCAGGGAAATGGCCGGAAACCTCGTGGATTCCAATAAAGGCTTCACCCTATTTGACCTACCGGCAACTGATGGTGAATCTCCAAAAAAGAGGGCCATAGAGCTTGTTGCTCAAAATTCAAACTCAAGTCATTACCTGTTTACCGATGCGGATTGTGT
>JANQHS010000347.1 GCA_028282565.1 Cytophagales bacterium
CAGGAATATATATCATCCATGTGGATGCAGATCAGCTAGGAGAGAAGGTCGTGAAGTTCTTCAATATCGCCAGACCAATTGATCTGGATACATTCTAGCATTAAAGAGTCCTAGTGACGTAAGTCACCCGTTTTCAGTTTTTCCAAAGAAGGCCCCGCCAATGGCGGGGTTTTTCTTTTTTGGACTCCTTATTTCTTCCCCCTTTTTGGGTGATTTTTTGTATCGAGCTCCTGGCCTTTTCGGGATAAAACTTCAAAACGGCAAAAACAAATAATCAGGAAAAATGCAAAAAAGGTCCAAGCAAAGAACTGAGGGCTGTTTTTTCTATTTCCTATCTCAGTTTTTCCATTGAAAATCAACGATTTCAAATTATGGTTGGATCATGATCGTAGAGGCTTCTTTGTATTGAATAATTAAAATGAGCCTTAAAAATTGACTGACATGAGATCCCTATGTTTTCTTTTGACCTTGCTCTTGCACTTCAGTGGTTCTCTCCTATTTGCCAGGGAGAGCACGGGAATTTTTCCACCTGGCAATTCGATCAACTCTTCTACGGTGGATTGTGAAAGATCCCAATCATCCGAGATACTGGAGATCAACAATGTGAGAACCACTATCATGGCCGGAGGTGATGCCTGGTGGACGGTCCTGGGGGCGGGAAATGCGCACTATGAAATCCCGAAGAATGATGACCCGAATGTTCCCAAAAAGCATTCCATGTTTGCGGGATCTATCTGGATCGGGGGTAGGGATGAGATCACGGGGAATCTTCTGGTTTTGGCGAATACCTATCGACAAAGCCATTATTCTATGTGGACCGGCCCCCTTTATGAGAGTAATCCGGTGATCTCAGCAGACCAATGTGCTGCATGGGACAGGCATTTCAAGCTTGACCGGGAGACCATTGAGGAGTTTATCGCTGATCTGGAAAGCGACAGGGTCAATTCAGAGTCTGATGTTCCGGATGCAATTCTGTATTGGCCTGCAAGAGGCAATATCTATATCAACAATGTGCCCGGTATGCAAAACGTTGACATGAACCGTGACCTGGCCCCATTTGAGGAGCGTTTCGATCAGCAGCCGGACGGGATATATGACCCGGTGGAAGGGGATATCCCATTCATCTATGGGGATGAGGCCATTTGGTACGTGATGAATGATGCGGGGAATGTCAAGGAATTTGGGGGAATTACAGGAGGTGTTGGCGCGGAGGCTATAGGTATGGAGGTTCAGGCCATGGCCTTTGGTTTTGCTACTTCCGATGTGTTGAACGATATGACCTTCTATTGGAATCGCCTATTGAACAGGGGGGTGAAACCCATGTCTGAAACCAGGATGGCTCAATGGGCCGACCCGGACCTTGGATTTGCTGATGACGATTATGTTCAGGTAGATGTGGAAAGAGGGCTAGGGATCTGTTACAATGGTGATGATTTTGATGAGGGCATTAACGGTTATGGAGAGAACCCTCCTTGCATAGGTGTGGATTATTTTGAAGGCCCCTGGGCCGACCTTGATACCATTGGGGATGGACTCGACAATGATGGTGATGGATTGGTCGATGAAAGCGACCAGACCTGGAGGCCTGATCTCACAACCTACGAGGGGGATGGCTTGGACAACGATAAGGATGGAACCATCGATGAGCCCGATGAATTGATCATCATGAGCAATTTCCTTTATTACAACAATATTAATAATGATCCTGTCAATGGAAATCCAGGTTCAGCCACGCATTTTTTTAATTACATGCGGAATATTTGGGCAGATAATTCGCTTTGTACCTATGACCTTAAAGATGGGACCGACCAAACATTCCAGCCCTGCGATTTTATGTTTCCCGGTACTTCTGATCTGGAGATCGGCTGGGGTTTAGGTGGAAATTCTGATGCTCCGTATGTGGGGAGCGACAATGTCGAATGGGATGAAGTCGTTGCCGGAAATGTTCCCGGTGACCGAAGAATGCTGCAATCCGCAGGACCATTTACACTGAGACCCGGAGCGGTGAACGAGCTGACCATCGGAATTCCCTGGGCCAGGACAGGCTCTGGGGGGGCAAGGGGTAGCTGCGGAAAACTGCTGATCGCTGATGATATCTGCCAGGAGCTGTTTGAAAGAGATTTTCAATTAAAAAGTGGTCCCGATGCTCCACATGTGACCGTGACGGAAATGAATGAGGAGATCATTCTTTCTATTGAGCCTAGTGAATTCACCCTGGAAAACCAGGGTAAAAGGGAGGAATTCAATACAGAAACCTATAGGGAGTATGAACCTAAATCCAATAGCTGGTACACCTTCCAGGGCTATCTGTTTTACCAGCTTGCTGACGGAAGCGCTTCCGCTGCTGACCTTGATAACCCTGACAAGGCCAGACTGGTGGCCCAATGTGACCTTGTGGACGGAATAACCAGGATCGTCAACTATGTAAATGATGTAGAGCTTGGGCCCGAAGTATTTGTTCCGGTGGTCGAGGTTGATGGGATCGATAATGGCATCTTCCGATCGGTGAGTCTAAAGCAGGACGCTTTTGCGGAAGGGGATGCCACCATGGTGAACCACAGGACCTATTATTATATGGTGATCGCCTATGGCTATAACCCTGTAGAAGAGGCCAGAAACGACAGCCCAAGAGTGGTTGACAGACAGGGAACACCATATATCCAGGGAAGAAGAAACGTGCTGGTTACAACCGCGATTCCGCACCAGCTAGTAGGAGAGGTTCTGAATTCCAATTATGGGGAGCAGTTTGAGATCACTGCCGAACATGGAATAGGAAATGGTGGCGGACTTCTGGAATTGGTTTCCGGGAGAGAGGATGAGTTGCTTGATGGGATTTCCGGCCCGACAACCTATCGTTCCGGGTTTGGACCTCTCGATGTCAAGGTGGTAGATCCCCGGGTTCTGAGGGATATTGATCGCTATGAGGTAGAACTCAGCAGCAGATTGGTCTATGCAAAAGACAATGCGGTTCAATTCCATCCAGGAGATACCATTGTGAGTATCGGGGACTATGCCAATGCGGTTGTTCAACCGCCTGTGGGCTCAGTGGATATCAATAACTATGTCAAGCAAACCAACGGAAAAGCCGTGGTGCTTCGAGAAGTTCGAGAATTGGAAACCGATACAGCAGTTGTTCTTGAAGTACAACTTCTCAACGGTGCGGAAGGCGGAAGGTTTACCAAGGAGGTCACATTCTCAAGGTCGGGCACGTTTGACGGGTACGGTCAGGAACCTGTTCCATTCCAGTTGAATAACGGTGACTCGAGTCTTTCCGCCTTGGCCATTGAATTTAAGGCCAATGATTTCTGGACCCTTCAGGCAGATGGGGTGTATCGCAAAAGCGCAAGGGCCATGAGCTCGGGTTTCGAAGAAGTGATCCCG
>JANQHS010000387.1 GCA_028282565.1 Cytophagales bacterium
TATGGTATCAATGATCAGTTGACCCTTGGTATCAGCCGAATTCGATATCATAGGATCCATGATCTCTATCTAAAGTATCTCTTTGTAAGGCAGACAATGGGAAAATCACCTGTAAGTATGGCTATAATGACATATGGGTCTTTCGACGGGCATGATTACGGGGAGCAGATCAATGAGGTCATAGAACCAGGCGATCGACTGAGTTATATGATCCAGTTAATGATCGCAACCAAAATCAAGCAAACCCTAAGCTTTCAACTCTCCCCTCAATTTGTTCATAGAAACCTGGTAGAAGATCAATATACCAGTAATGATGCTCTGGCCTTAAATTCGATTCTCCGCATCAATAGCTGGGGTATTACTTCGTTTCAGGTTGAGTATCATGTCGAGTTCAGTGATTACCTTGAATACAATCACATACTTTCTTTCGGGATGAATTTTGAAACAGCAAAGCATAATTTTGCGCTGCTCTTCTCAAATGCATCGGTTATGGATCAAACCCTGATCTGGAGCGATCCGGAGATATCCCCAATATCCTGGGAAAACCTGATTTTTGGTTTCAATATCAGCAGGAGATTCAAACTTTAGCTATATGCTCTAGACCTTTGACTTGGTTTCAAGCAGCTTCCGGCACCTGGAGATCTCCGCTTTATATATGGTTTCTTTCTCCCCCGGAAGATGATCTTTGTACTTATGGTAATATACCTTGAGGTTGTTCAGCTTGGCATCAGCGACCTCGAGATCGCCCAATTCCAGATAGGATTCGAGTAAGGCCAGGTTTACATCAAAGTACATATTGTCTTGTTGGTAGATCATGACCTGGTTTAACAATTGGATTGCCTCCTCATACTTTTTCTCCCTTTTCAGGAGAATTCCTTCAATGGCCAATAGATCATTCTCAGGATCTTCGCTGGCTCTTCCCTTCAATCTTTTGAATTCCTTGCGGGCTTTCTTGACATCGTCTTCGAGCGATTCCACAATATACAGGAACAGCACTCCTGGACTGAGATTTGATTTGAGGTCTACCAACTCCTCGAAATAGGATGTTTTTTTGGAGGATGGAATTTTCCCTGAAGTGACAAGGCAGACCAGAAGATTGTTTTTGACGGCAAGACTTTCCTCGTCATACTTGGAATAGAAAATTCCCTCGGCGGCCTTAAGATATTCTTCCGGCCTGATCTCCCCATCGTCAGCACCTTCTAGTATATCCATGATCAGCGTTTTATACATCACAGGAATTTCCTCCTTGTCCAAAAGCTGCAGGTATTCCTTAAAGCTGAAAAACTGTGGTTTAAACTCAAGAATCGACTGTTTCTGAAGGGTCTCAATTTCGATTTTGTGCGCGGCCCGAAGACTGAAATCATAGAAGATCTTATTTAGAAGATGACTGTTTTCGATCCAGCCTCGTATTTGTTCAAGTTCGGCATAATTGGAAGCCATTGACTTGAACTTGTAATTCCTGTCTTCATAATATTTCCTGAAAAAATTGATCCTGACCTCATTCAGGTAATTTGTGAACAAGGACCGGAAAGATTCGTCGAGATGATGTTCATTGATCTCCTTTTCAAGTTCCTTTTGCAATGCCCCGAATTGATTGAAAAGGTTGTTTTTTCTCAGGAATCTGAGGAATACGGCTTTGCGGTTCAGGGCCGTATAGATCTCTTCATCTGCTATGAACAGAGATATAAAATTCTCCAATAGAGACTTAAGTTCATTTACCCTCCTGTAGATCTGTGGCGTGGGAATGATCTCATTGATTTTTCCTGAATCTACCAGCGCCTCTTCATTGTCGTACTTTGCAAGCAATCCCGAAAGGGCGGTCAGGATGTCCAGGGATTTTCCGGCTTCCATCTCCAGATACTTCTGAAACCTGTCCCGTTCTTTTGTGGGAATTGTCTGAAAAAGCTGATGTAGTTCCTTTAAGGGTTGCATTCACGCAAAATGGGTGATTTTTTATTTTTTGTCCAACTGAGCAAATTCTGAGCCCATAATAAAAACTGAAAAAATCGTTGATGGTCTTAGGTGTGAAATATGCCCTGATGCTATTCTAGGGACGTTTTTTGCAAAATGCCATCTGATGTTTTTGAGAAAAACTGAAAATACCTGAAAAACAAATTATGGAATTCGATCAGGCAAATGGCCTTCTTCGTAACGATAAAATGAATTAATGTCTCCGATAATGAGGAAAATCTGGTTCTTCTTCTTTCTGACCTTCTTCTTAAGCAA
>JANQHS010000404.1 GCA_028282565.1 Cytophagales bacterium
GGTTTTTCGGAATACAGTTCATCAAGGATCTGACGAACGATCTTCTGCCCTTTCCATGGAGCGGAAGTGTAGTTGTAGAGATAGGCCATGTGCTGGCTCGGCTCATTGCCATGGGCATATTGACCGATCAACCCGGTGATGTCTGCCTGCTTTCTTCCGCTGGTCTTTTCATCAGCGGAAAACAGTCGATCCAAAAAACTCTCAAGCTCGTCTGGTCCTCCCAGAGCCTCCATCCATGATGAAACATCATGGGGTACATACATGCTATAATGCCATGCATTGGCCTCGGTATAATGAAAGTTTACCTCCTCCGGACTAAATGGATCGATGAAGCCGTTGTTGACTTTTGCCCTAAAAAATCCTGATTCCGGGTCAAGAAGGTTTTTCCAGTTCTGCGACCTTAAAAAGTAACCCTCCGCGATTGAATCTTCACCAAGTGATTCTGCCAATTTTGCAATACACCAATCGTCATAAGCGTATTCCAGGGTCTTGGAAACCGATTCCGGTTCCTTGCCCGCAGGTATAAATCCAAAGGCCGAATACTCAGGAAGTCCCAGTTGATTGAGGTTTGCAGAATTCATGCTGGCCTCAAGAGCCTTCATTTGATCAAAACCATCATATCCTTTCATCGCGGCATCAACCAAAACCGGAACACTATGGTAACCGATCATACACATGGTTTCATTGGCTGAAAGCTCCCAAACCGGCAATGCGCCCCCTTGTTCATATTGCAACAAGAGCGTCTTAGCCATATTAACGGTCCGCTCCTGATCAATTATGGTCAGCAGAGGGTGCAAGGCACGATAGGTATCCCAAAGAGAAAATACCGTGTAATAATCATGCTCGCCTTCATGTACCCTTAGGTCTCTCCCGCGGTAGCGGCCATCCACATCAGAATAAAGGTTCGGCGCGATCATGGAATGATATAAAGCTGAATAGAACTTCACCCTGTCCGAAGGGTCTCCACCCTTGATTTTGATCTTGCCCAATTCAATGGCCCAGAGGGAGTCCGAATATGTCTTGAAATCATTATC
>JANQHS010000406.1 GCA_028282565.1 Cytophagales bacterium
TCCCCTCCCAGGTTTCTGTAATCCTCCGGAATTTCTTTACTGATCAGGTCAAGTTTAACCACACCAAAATCGCAGGAAAGGAATGCAAAGTTCTCATGAAAATGAATGTCATTGATCGATTTTGACCCCAGGATTGACTCTGAGTTCAAAATGTCCGGAATATTGCCCACCTCCTTATCATTCTGAATGTAATCTATGTTTCCACTTTCATAGCCGATGATCAGGATCTTATTGACCGGTTCGTAGCGCATACAGGTAATGCCAACACCTACCAGACCCTGCTCTTTGGTTAATTTCTGATTTTCATTTGCTTCCAGATCAAATCTGAAGAAGGAAGCGTCTGAGCCTGCATAAACGAAGTCATTGGATGCAGCCAGGCTTGTAGTCTCCTTGTATGAGAAGTGAGTGCGCCAGGTTCCCACCGGAATTTGTCCATTTTGGGAAAGTGCCTCTACAGATATGAGAAGCATTATGGTTATGCTCCTTAAAAATGAGATCATTGGTCCGACTATAGGTTTATCTGACTATTCAAAAAAACAACTTCTGCAACGTGCTTCATAATCCTCCTTTTCCCCCAACAGCAGCTTTTCCTTAACCGGGGATTTTCGGTATGAGAACGAAGCCGGAGCACCACATCGTACACAAATTGCATGAAGTTTGGTCACGTAATCAGCTTCCGCCATCAAGTCCGGAACTGGCCTAAACGGGTTTCCCGCATAATCCTTGTCCAGACCGGCTGCCACAACTCTTTTTCCTGCTTTGGTCAATTCCCTGATCACCTCTATGACGGCATCATCCAAAAACTGGACCTCGTCAATACCGATCACGTTTTCATCCTTAACCATTTCCAGGATTTCCTTAGAATTCTCAATCGCCTTTGAGACAAGAAAGTTCTCATCATGTGAAACCACATGGGATTTATGGTATCGCGTGTCCATTTTGGGTTTGAAGATCAACGTGCTTTGTCCTGCGATATTGGCCCTTTTCAGACGTCGAATGAGTTCCTCCGTTTTTCCCGAAAACATTGGGCCTACCACCAATTCGAACCAACCCGGAATTGAGGTTTCATCTGTTTTCTTAAAGGGTACATGGGGTTCATTGTACATATAGCGAAAAGTAGACCGAATTTAGTTCAAATGAAAAATTGTTTTTCTTAACTTTCTTCAAGGCACACAGAAATCACCAGAATTTTCGTTTTCATTTGAACTATGGAGTCTCAAATTAATCATCGGGAGCTAAAGGCTTACTGTGCGGAAGTAGCCAACAAAATTCTTAAGGGCAAGGAAAACCATCCCAAATTCGTTTCCGGAAAGGAACTGCTGAGCTGGTCAGGAATTCAGCAGGCAGACCACTTTGTTTTGGCGGAAATATTTGATTCCTGGGATGAACAGATGAAAAACAGTCGAAGCAGGTTCTTTGATTATGAGGATCCGGAGGTTCTGCTAGCTGAGAAAAAATATGCCAGCAAGCTTTCGTTTCACATCAAAGTACCTTCCGAAGATCTGGTTGGGCTGTACGAAAAGGCCTTGGAGAAAACCCTTGTTTTCTTCTTTTTCCCGGATCTTTTTCTCCTTTCTGAATTCGAGGGTTCGAAAGAGCACTTTTCCAGGGCATTCAAATACCTGAAGTTTTATCCCGATGAATGCAGGGATATACAGCAAAGGCTTGACTCAGGAGAAGACCTTAAGCAAGCTATTGAAAACCAGGAATTTGGAGAAGAAGATCAGGCGAGTATCATTTCCTTTGAGAAATATGTCCCTTTTGATCCAGAGATTTTCGTTCCCAAGCAAATCCCCGGAAATGAGCCCGTAAGGGATCAAATTGAGCAGGAACCCACGGTTGGGTCCATCCGCGATACCCAAACCAAGGTTTTCGAGAAGTTTAAGAAGACTCCGAGCCTTGGAGAGAAGTTTAATACCGATGTTCTGTTACATGAAGAAAGTGAAGAGGGGCATTCCAATGTCATAGACCTTCGAAACCTGGGGCTAAATGAGAAATTGTATTTCTCCAAACAATTCTTTGGTGGAAATAAATTTCAATTCGAAGAGTTTCTAGGCCTGATCCTTTCAGCGGACTCCTTTCATGATGCCCGAGAGAAATTCAACACGCATCCGGAGTTATCCCTTTCGGGAAAAGATGGAATGGATGCTAGGAACAGGTTTCTTTCCGGCCTGGAGTTATGTTTTTAGCCGACTCTTCCCAACACCTGCATTCGATGTGCATCCAACTTAAGGAGTGTGAAAAGCAATAGGGAGAACGATATCAAAGCTGATCCGCCATAGCTAAAAAACGGCAAGGGGATTCCAACTACCGGGAAGAGCCCGATCGTCATTCCGATATTCACGGAATAATGAAACAGGATCAGGGAGAAGACAGAATAGCCCAACACCCTTCCAAAAACGGTTCTCTGCCTTTCTGCTATGATGATCAGGCGAAACAGGAGCAGAGAAAACAGGACGATCAGAACAAAAGAACCTATAAAGCCCATTTCCTCTCCAATTGTACAAAAGATATTATCTGTGCTTTGGTCGGGAATAAAATCAAACTTGGTCTGAGTACCTTTGAGATAACCCTTTCCCCAAAAACCACCCGAACCTATGGCGATCTTACTCTGGGTCACCTGCCAACCAGCCCCCGTAGGATCGGCATTGGGATTGAGGAATACCTGGATTCTGTTTTGCTGATGCGGCTTCAGGATATTATTGAAGAAAAAATCGACACTGAATACAATGGCGGCTGCAGCGATGGTACCTGCCGATATAAAAATCATTCTCCTTCTGCTTTTTAGAGAAAACAATATGCCCAGAGCTAATAAGCCGGCAAGGGCTGCAAACATATAGTTCAGCCCAAGCAATAGGGTTCCAAGAAAAAGCAGAAAGCTTGCGACACCTATGAATATGAAAATTGCCGAGAGCCCCTCCCTGAAGAAAACCAGGGAAAAAGCCACAAAAACAAGAGCTGAACCGGTATCTCCCTGAAGTATGATCAATCCAAACGGCGCTCCGATAAGAAGTCCGGTTTTTATGAAATCCTTCGGTTTTCGGATATCAAAGTTGAGGGCGCTGAAAACCTTGGCCAAGGCCAGCGCTGTTGCATATTTGGCAAATTCAGAGGGCTGGATCTTGATCCCACCCAGTGCAAACCAGCTCTTAGAACCTGAGACCTCGGTTCCCAATAGCAGAACCACGACCAGCAACCCTATTGTCAGAAAGTAAATGGGATATGAAAAGGTCATAAATACCTTATAGTCGATCACCATGATCAATACGAACAAGACAAATGATATGACTATCCAGATCAACTGCTTTCCCGATCTGAGGTCAAGATCGAAGGGAGACATGGCACTATCCGCCTCATAGATGGCCGCATGGATTGTAAGCCAACCGGTTAGCACCAGCATCAGATAGATCAAGATCGTCAGCCAATCAAGGGATTCCCATATGGATTCTCTCCTGTTCAATAGATAAAATCTCCTTTCATGATGTAATCCTCCAGATATTGTCGCTTGATCTCTCCGTTGAGATATTTCTCCATGACAAGTCCGGCGATCCCGGCTGCAGCCCTCGCCCCCTGACCTGAATTCTCTACATATACCGAAATAGCGATCTGCGGATCGTCCTTCGGAGCGAAAGCAATAAATACCGAGTGATCTTCGCCATGAGGGTTCTCAGCTGTACCGGTCTTTCCACATACGGCATACCCCGGAACCGCTCCTCTAAATCCTGTCCCGGATTCCACGACCTTTTCCATGGCATCCACAACCACCTGGAAATAACCTGAATCCACGGCGGTGACTTGTCTCTCACGGTATTCCGGAGGGAACATTTCTTCACTGCCATCAACAGCCTTGATGAAATGCGGGCGATAATAATGCCCGCGATTACCGATGATAGCTGCCAGGTTTGCCATCTGGATTGGTACGACGAGTATTTCTCCCTGCCCAATGGCTAGGGAATATATGGTGGAGAACTTCCAACGGTTCCTGCCATAGATCTTGTCGTAATAGGATGAAGGGGGTATATACCCTCCCTTTTCATTGGGAAGATCGATACCAAGGGGCTCACCAAAACCAAAGGATCGTATCTTTTCATACCAGCTATCAAAGCCTATTCTGGTATCTTCATAGGTGTTTTCGGATACGTTTTGGTTGAGAACATATCTCAGCACCTGTCTGAAATAGGGGTTGCAACTGTATTGAATTGCCCCTTGCAGATCTTCATTGGTATGTGCACCATGGCAGGCAATAATATTTCTGTTACACCGGATGCGTGTAGCAGGTGTGATCACGCCGGTTTGCATGGCAACAAGGGCCTGAACCATTTTAAAGATCGAACCCGGTGGGTAAGCGGCCATCAGGGGTCTGTTGAATAGGGGCTTGGTGGTATCCTGGGTTAATGAAACAAAATTTTCCCCAAGGTCCCTTCCTGTCAAAAGGTTGGGATCGTAATATGGAGCCGAAACAAAGGTCAGAATCTCACCGGAAGATGGTTCCAGCGCTACAACAGATCCCCTTCTGCCTTGCATGAGGTACTCCGCATATTGTTGAAGCTCAAGATCGATCGAGATGCTGATATCATGGCCCGGATATGCCACCGTATCAAATTCATAATCTTTAAATGAACCCTGCACTTCACCCTTCACATTGACCATTTCGTACTTGACTCCTTTTTTGCCGAACAGAATATCCTCGTATTCCAATTCCAATCCACTGATCCCGACCATATCGCCCTGACGATAACCCTGTCCCTTATCCTTTGCTAATCTTTCTTTGTCAATTTCAGCTACATAACCCAAGGCACCGGATAGGCTTTGATGGGGATAGGATCTGCGCAGAATGGGTTTCACTCTCAATCCTTCGAAGTCGACGAGGTGGTCCTGGATTCTTGAGAATTCATCCTGAGGAAGCAATGGCGCAAAGTCGCTGGCCTTATAATAGGAAAATGATCTGGCCTTTTGGATCTTTTCATTGTAATCCTGTTCGTCAAGCTCAAGCCATTTCATGAGACTTTGATCTTGGCCCTTTTTGAGTTGACCGGGAACTACCTGGATGGTATAGGAGGGCATATTTTCAACCAGTATTTTTCCCTTTCGGTCCTTTATCAGGCCGCGGAATGGAAACTCGATGTTCCTTTGGATGATATTGTTTTCGGCCTCAGACCTGTATGTGGAATCGAAGACCTGAAGTATTGATAACCTTGCTATAAAAACAAGACCCGTAAGAACGGTGAGAGCCAAAAAGAAATATTTTCTGTTATCGCTCATCTTCTTGGCATACCTGTAAGTAGTATTACTGTTGTTATGCAGACCCAGGTGAAAAGCGTACTTGTAAGGGTTTTTATAACAATAAGACCTGAGAATTCCATTGAAAAGATCTCGAGCGAGAATGCCAGCAGGTGATGTACCAGGATCAGAGATATGCTGAATGTGAGGTACCAGGGCCACCCAAAGAAAAAGAAAGTGGGCTGCTGGTTCGGATCATAACCGCCCCTGGGAGTGAGCGCTTTCAACAGGCTGGGTCTTAAAGCCATGAGTAGGGTTGAGGCTCCTGCATGTATTCCCGGGGTTTGCATAAAAAAGTCTACTGCCAATCCTGAAAAAAAACCCAGAAATAACCCTGTCATCGGGGCCATGTCGATGGGCAAAGTCAGTAAAAACCAAACATAGATAAACCCGCTTGTGGTTCCTGCGATGGCAATATCCTTGAAAAAGAATATCTGGGTCATGAGGATCAGGACAAACCTGATGGACAAGGCAAATGGTGACGCTTTCATTGCTCTGCCACAATTATTTGTTCCAACGTATCCTTCTCTACTTTCAAACGATCTCCTACACTGTAAACCGCACTGGTTTTCTTAAAATCGTGAAATAGAATAAAGGTGATATCAAGAAATGCATCACCCTCCTGGACATTTACATCGCTGACAATTCCAACCGGAACTCCAGCCGGAAATACCGAATTGAATCCTGAGGTCACGATCGAGTCCCCAACCCGAACATCGAGGTTCATGGGCACGTAGAGCAGTTTCGATTTGTAGATGTTTTGTCCGTCCCATTTGGCAGAGCCTTGGATTCCGGTTCTTGACAACTTTGATGCGATGTAAAAGCTTGGGTTCAAAATGCTCAGTCCCAGGGAGAAATTTGAAGATGCATTGATCACTTTGCCAACGACACCTGAAGAAGAAATGATCCCCATATTTTCCGAGATCCCATCCTTTCTCCCTTTGTTCAGGGTCAGGTAGTTACTCATTCTTTCGGTGGTCTGATTGATCACTTCAGCCGGGACATAATAATACCGGTTCAATACTTCCGGTGGAAGGTCGGACCTGATCCCCATTTTGGGTTGAAGATTTTGAAGGGATTCTTTTAGCCTGGCGTTTTCAGTCATCAACTTTTCATTCTGATCCTTGAGGGAAAGGGTTTGCAGAATGGAGTTTTTTACATTTTCAACTCGGCCTGACCATTCTATGCTAACCAGGAAAAAAGAGGCATTCTGATAGGAGTTCTTGTTGACGACCAGCCAAAAGGAACATATCTCAAGGAGGATAAAGGCAAACAGAACCCTGTTTCTGGAAAAGAATAGAAACAGCTTATTCATGCCTTATCAACGCATCAAAACAGCCTTATATCTGTCCAGATAATTTAAGGATAAGCCGGTCCCCCTGACCACCGCTCTCAACGGGTCATCGGCAATATGAACCGGAAGTTTGGTCTTCATGGATAGCCTTTTGTCCAGGCCTCTCAAAAGAGCTCCACCGCCGGTCAGATGAATGCCATTGTCATATATATCGGCCGATAGTTCCGGAGGAGATATTTCCAATGCTTTCAGGACTGACTCTTCTATCTTGCTGATACTTTTGTCCAGGGCAAATGCTATTTCGGAATAGGAAACCTTGATGACCTTGGGAATACCCGTCATCAGGTCACGGCCCCGGATCTCATAGTCAGGTGGATCGTCGTCCAATTCGGTGAGGGCGGCTCCAACTTCTATTTTCACTTTCTCCGCAGACCTTTCCCCGATCAAAAGGTTATGTTGCCTTCTCATATAATCAAGGATATCCTTATTGAAAGTATCTCCTGCTGTTCTGATGGATTGGTCACAAACGATACCCGAGAGTGCGATCACGGCAATTTCGGTTGTTCCACCGCCGATATCGACTACCATAGAACCAACGGGTTGTTCGATATCGATTCCGATTCCCAGCGCAGCGGCTATCGGTTCATGGATCATGTAAACCTCTTTTGCGTTTGCATGTTCTGCGGAGTCCCGTACCGCCCTTTTCTCGACCTCTGTAATCCCTGAAGGTATACAGATAACCATTCTGTGACTTGGCCTGAAAACCCGATTTCCCTGATCGATCATTTTGATCATTCCGCGGATCATTTTTTCAGCCGCATCGAAATCGGCGATCACTCCGTCTTTCAAAGGTCTGATGGTCTTGATGTTCTCATGGGTCTTCTCATGCATTTGCATGGCTTCCCTTCCTATGGCCAGAACCTTTCCATTGGTCTTGTCGATGGCAATAATGGAAGGTTCATCCACAACGATCTTTTCTTTGTGAATGATCAAAGTATTTGCGGTGCCAAGGTCAATGGCAATATCGCTAGTTAAAAAATCAAACCAACCCATAAATTATAATAAGAAGTCCCAGAAATGGCCCTGGAGGATCAAAGCGCAAATATAATTCAATGTTTGAAATGCCTTGCGCCTGTAAATACCATTGCCATATTATGTTTATCGCAATATTCGATCGAATCCTTATCCCGGATCGAGCCTCCGGGCTGAATGACAGCGGTAATTCCCGCTTTGTCAGCAATTTCCACACAATCGGGAAAGGGGAAAAACGCATCTGAAGCCATTGAGGCACCATTTAAGTCGAACCCGAATCTTTTGGCTTTTTCGATGGCCTGGTTCGCAGCATCAACCCTGGAGGTCTGGCCAACACCGCTTCCCAGCAGCTGGCCATCCTTCGCAATGACGATCACGTTCGATTTGGTGTGTTTGGCGATAATATTTGCAAAAACCAGGGATTCCTTTTCTCCTTCAGTTGCCTTCCTTTTTGTTACATCTTCCAGGTCGGTAATGTCTTCGGTTTTTGTGTCTTTTTCCATCCACAATACGCCATTGAGAGTGGTTTTGATCAACCCCTGGTCCGGCACCATTCCTTTTTTCACAAGAATGATCCTGTTTTTCTTGCTTTTAAGGATCTCAAGGGCATCTGCGTCGTAACCGGGAGCAATGACCACTTCAAAGAACAACTCATTCATTTTCTCAGCGCATGACCTATCCACGGTTCTGTTACAGGCAATAATTCCGCCGAAAGCCGAAACAGGATCTCCAGCCAATGCTCTTTCATAGGCCTCCAAAATGGTATTACCCTTGGCCATTCCGCAGGCATTGGTATGTTTGATGATCGCACAAGCTGTTTCTTCAAATTCCTCGATCAAACCGACGGCACCGTCAATGTCTACCAGGTTGTTGTAAGAGATCGCCTTTCCATGGAGCTGATCAAAGAGCTCGTCGAATTCCCCGTAAAAGATCCCTCGTTGATGTGGGTTTTCACCGTAGCGAAGACTTTTTGAACTGGTCTCGCTAACTCTCAAAAGCGGATCCTGAAAATCGCGGTTAAAAAAACCGGCAATCTTAGCATCATAATGCGATGAAACGCCAAAGGAGTTTCTCGCAAATCTTTTCCTGTCCTCAAGATCGGATTTCCCTTGTTTGGCATCCAAAAGTTCCTGAAGATTCTGGTAATCGTCTTTTGAGGCGACCACCAGAACATCACGGTAGTTTTTTGCAGCTGCCCTGATCAGAGAGATCCCGCCGATGTCGATCTTTTCGATGATCTCTGTTTCTTCATCGCTTTGGGCCAGTGTTGCTTCGAACGGGTATAGATCAACAATGACCAGATCTATCGGTGGGATGTTGTATTCCTCAGCCTGACTTACATCCTCGGAATTTTCACGACGATAGAGTATGCCACCAAAGATGGCGGGATGAAGGGTTTTGACCCTGCCTCCAAACAC
>JANQHS010000430.1 GCA_028282565.1 Cytophagales bacterium
ATTGATAATGGTAAGATTGCACCTCACCATGATATGGACATCCAGCTCTTTCAAGGATTCCACGAACCAACGGAAGTTGGGATTCATTTCCGGTGCACCTCCGGTGATATCCACTGTTTTTATTCCAAGCCTTTGAATTGCTGCCAGGCATTGCTCCATGGTTTCTAGCTCCATGATCTCCTTTCTGTGCGGTCCGGCATCCACATGGCAATGTTTGCAGATCTGATTGCACATTTTTCCCACATTGACCTGTAGCACCGCAGGAGCCTCAGGTTTCAATTCAGAATGGCCTGCTTCAAGCAGTTTCATTCCGAATTCCGGGAAATGTGACAGGTTGGATTCCAGGTATTGGAACTGCTCGGACCCTGAGGAGAGGGAACTTTTCTTCTGAGTTAATGAGATCGGCTTAGTATCCTTCACATGGACATCTTTTTGGCCTGTTCCATCATTTGGACCCCATGTACAAGGCTAGCCCCGCTGCGAATTGCCGCCGCGACATGAACCGCCTCCATCATTTGCTCTTCATCAGCACCTTTTTGAAGACTATCGGTCGTATATGCATCTATACAATAGGGGCATTGGACGGTATGAGAGACTGCCAGTGCTATAAGTGCCTTTTCTCGGGCGGTCAATGCTCCTTCCTTAAAGACATCATTGTAATAGGAAAAGAATTTTTTGCCTAGGCCTTCCTGCCATTCGGTGATGTTTCCGAATTTTTTCAGGTCCTCCGGGTTGTAGTATGTTTTATCCATGATTGATCAGTAATGGTTCAAACCATCAATGGTACTAAGGAATTACCGATCTGAAAAAAGAGAGGTCGGATTAAAGACTGTCTCTGTCCTTTACCAGCAAATGCACCTGCGAATCATTGCATTGGGTGCAAAGTGTTGTACTATCTATGGTCAGGTCAAACCTGTCAATGATGTTTGTACAACACTCTGTTTCGTAGGTAATAAAACCTGCAATAAGGGTGTCGGAAGAGGAAACCAGCCTTTTGACATAGATAGAATCGATCAATATCGAATCCGGCTGAAGGCTATCCGCAATGAAGAGTGCGGAATCCATGGCCATAATGATGTATCGGTTATGTTTGGAGGTGAGACTTCCCTGAAGAATTCCGGAAGTGTCAGAGGTCATGATCCCATTAACCGTGATCGGGAAAAAAGAAATCGCGCCCTCATTCTGACCTATCATCACCACGGAGTCCGCATCGAAGATCCTGAGGCTATCCGGACCGAAGATCAAATCATTTCCCTCACTGTCTACATAGCGGAAATTGAAATTCACCGCAGTGCCCGAACATCTTTCCTCAGAGCATTTGGTCTCGCAGGATTCGAGTCCGATCCAGCAAAAAATCGCAAATAAGGCCCAAAAAGTCTTTCTCATAATCTCTACAAAACGCTGTACAAAGTAACGAAAGAAAATGCAGAAGGTTGGTTAGTTATCATACCAGGAGTTCCGTTTGTTCAATTTCAGATCCTGCAAGATGCTGGCCTTGACGTTGATATCGAAGGTAAAGGATTGGCGGATTCCGTTGGGTATCCAGCTCAGACTCATTTGCCAGCAATGCAGATCCCTGTTGATCGTGATACTGGTGGTAGATAGTTCACCTTCCACCAGGTCAATTGCTGACCTAAATCCGATCTTCCATTTTTCAGTAACCCTCAGATCGCCCTGAAAACTCAGGTTTTGAGTGACTTCGGATTGTTCAAAACCTTCTTTCAGCCATGCAAAGTTGTACGACAAACGAAGGCTCCACGGAATGGAAAAATCCACATACATTTCCGGGTTGTCGTTGATGTACTCGAGTTCTTCTTCGGTTCCTTCCCTGCTCTCATAATTCTGCCCTTTGAAGGTCTTGGGGTTGAAACTTGCGGATACGTTGACCGCAGCACGATCAAGTCTGAGGGCGCTGTTGCTCACATTCCAGTTAAACTCATTGATCCTCTCCTGATAAACCTGTTCGCCAACGACCGAATCCAAACGGTAGGCATATGGGTCAAATGTCATTGGAATATTGAAGTTGAACAGTCCGATCTTCGACACGAAATTCAGATTGATCTTCGACAGGTTGAATTCTTCAGCAGCGAAATTGTAGTTCCCGGTTAAGCCAAGGTTGTCAAAGAGTTTTACTTTCTTGGTTCCTCCTGTGCTGTCGTTTTTGTCTACCTTTTTCATCTCTAGCACATTGGCCATCGTAAAACTCAGGGTTCTTTGCTCACTTGCAGACGGTCCACCATAGACAAAACCATTGTACTTCATGAATTTTTGGGTTTCTCCGGTAGAATCGTTTATGACAACTTCAGTGTAGGCATTTCCCGTCTCTGAAAAGTCGGGTCTCCAATTACCGGATATGGTTGGAATGAAAGTATGCCTGATGGCCTTTACGTTTTTTGATTTGGGAAAGAAGAATGTTCCGTAAACCCTGGTGGTCAGAGCGGCTCGGGCCGACCATTCTCCGGCTCGGCTGAAACCCTGTATGGTGTCGATCACCACGCCTTCGCCATCGGGAGATGTTTGAATATCCAATTCTTCAAAGTACCAATAATCTGTTATGGATATGGAAGGGTTTAGATTGAAATACTTGAAAATTTTCATACTTGTGCTGATCGGGGCTGTAAATTTTGCTCCTGAGCTCGCACTCAGTAGAAGTCTTTCGATCGAGGGTTCGGTGTTGACCATTGAGTCAGCCTCTGATGCACCATTCTTGACCTCAACTCCATTGATAGTGGTTGTGTTCCTTGGCCTGTTGTTCATATTGTTTTGGAAATCCAATCTTGGTCCAACAGCGAATTTTTTAAAGAAATCACTCTTCCGAAGTGAGTTGACCTTTTTGAAAGGGTAGATCCTGTTGGATGAGAGGTTGATGTTAGGCAGGGTGAGATCCATGATCCCGGTTGCCGTATTCTGACTTTGGCGAAGGGTTACGGTTGAATTAAACGGAGTATTCCTGTATGATTTTGACCAAGTCACATTTGAGTTGAATTGTGCGGACTGGAAATCGTCGATGTTAAATGAGTTTCGCTGATTGAATTCCGGGGAGCCAAGACTTACCTCTGCGGTCAACCTGCTCCCGTAAGGCCCTTTTGCGACCGGTGTATGTCGCCATTTTACCCAGTAGTCGCGGTTTTCCGTTTGTTCCCCACCTGTGCCCTGTATACGGTTATTGTACCTGACATTGAAGTTTCCGCCGTAAGCGTATTTCTTCTTGTATTGGTTGTTATACTGAAGTCCCCAACTTCCGTTAGAGTAGATCTCACCCAGAAATTTCATGGCCATGTAATCATTGACAGCCCAGTAATATCCGCCATCCCTGAGGAAGAAGCCACGATCCTGGGATTCCCCGTATTTCGGAATAATGATCCCCGAAGATTTTTCCTTGGGTATGGGAAACATTCCGAATGGAAATCCCAACGGGGTTGGTACATCATTGACCTGCATATAAAATGGCCCGGCAATCACTTTTTTCTCTGGGATCATTTTGATCTTCTTGGCTTTGATGTGGAAATGTGGGTTGGGTAGATTGCAGGTGGTGTATTTTGCATCATTGATGAATGATTCCATTTTCTCATTGAATTTGACACGATCTCCATGTACATAGCCTTCGCCTTGTTGTGTTACCACACCTGAGACTATCCCCTTCTTTGTTGTGAAGTTGTATCTGATCAAATCTGCGACAAACATGTCCGAGCCATCATTGTAAACGGGTTTTCCAATTGGCTCCCCCAGGGAATCAACGGAATAAGTGGCTTTGACCTCTTCCTTGGTCATATCGATCTCCATATAATCAGCTGTGAGTTCAATTTTGCCATAGGTGACTTTGGCATCCCCATACAGATATGCCAGGTTTTTGACGGCATCTACCTTGATCGAGTCTCTTGCAGCGTAGGTCACAGTCGTTTTGAGGCTACCTTCCTGATTGGATACGGTTGTATCTTGTTGAATATCAGCTGAGTCTGAGGAAACTGAAAGTGAGTCAGTTGCAATTAGAGAATCCTGTGAAGCCAGGCTGTCTTGCACAAAAATCAACCCGCTTTGTGGATTTGGTCTGGCATTTGCGGGGTTAGTAGTGGCGATAAGAAAAACAAAAAAAAACAGCATTGGCAAGCGCTGTGCAAAAAGGGTGCCTACCTGTTTTTTCAGTTTAGCTAAAAATTTCCAATTTTGAGTCAAAG
Organism: Cytophagales bacterium; assembly: GCA_028282565.1. GTDB lineage: Bacteria > Bacteroidota > Bacteroidia > Cytophagales > CCMP332 > JANQHS01. The sequence goes on from JANQHS010000430.1 coordinate 4,176, forward strand.
TTTGATCAGAAGCAGAAAGTAAAACGGTGGCAAAGAAAATTATATTCTTGATTTCTTCGATCGTTTTCGCGGTTTCCCTGCTATCTTTTTCCCCTCTGAATTCCCCAAAGTACGCGATCAGAAAGATAATCATTGATGCAGGGCATGGTGGAGATGACCCTGGCTGCTTTGGTTCATTTTCGAAGGAGAAAGATGTTTCCCTGAAAGTAGCAAATCAGCTTGCTGAGATCTTCGCGGAGAACATGCCCGAGGTGGAGATTGTGAAGACCAGGCCTGACGACAATTTCGTTACACTCGATAACAGAGCAAGAAAAGCCAACGCAGAGAATGGTGATCTCTTCATTTCCATTCATTGCAATTCGGAACCAAAGAAAAGGGCCTATGGAACTGAAACCTGGGTTATGGGTGTAGACAAATTTGATAAGAATCTTGAGGAGGTGGTGGTCCGTGAGAACTCCGTGATTCTTATGGAAGATAATTATCAGGAGGTTTATGAGGGCTTTGATCCAAAATCACCAGAATCATATATACTTTTTAACCTATACCAAAACGCATACATCAATAATAGCCTAGATCTCGCTGGGAAAATCGAAGATCAATTTCAAAACCGGGTTCAAAGGAAAAGTCGAGGTGTAAAGCAAGCGGGATATCTCGTTCTTTGGAAAACCTCGATGCCAAGCGTGCTCGTCGAGCTTGGATTTCTAACAAATAGTAATGAGGAGCGGTATTTAAATGACGAACTTGGGCAGACCTATCTGGCTTCTGGCATTTTCAGGGCGGTGAGGGATTATAAAACCGAGTTAGAAGAAAAGAACTGATAGCTTGAGATCTTCCAAAGAATTTAAAATCGGCTTGCTGGCTGTGGTATCACTGCTGATACTCTATTTCGGGTTCAACTTTCTCAAGGGACAGGATTTTCTCAGTCCCACGCACAGTTATTACGTCTTTTATGATCATGTAAACGGTCTGACCTCTTCCAATCAGGTTTTGATCGACGGGTTCAACGTCGGAATGGTCGGGGACATGGAGATTGATCAGGGAGAAAAAACCAGGATTTTGGTTGAGCTTCAGATCAAAAAGAACATCATAATAGGATCAGATGCCATGGCTCTGCTTGTGGATACGGACTTGCTCGGTGGCAAGGCTATAAAGGTGTTCCCGGGAAATATCACTGCCCGGGCGCTTCCCGATGATACGATCAAGGGAGAAGTGCAAAAAAGTCTTGCTGAAGAATTTGCCGATCGGGCCATGCCCGTAGTTCAGAGTTTTGATTCCACGATTCTCGGTGTGAATGAATTCTTTACCGACTATTCTTCGCTTTCCACTACGCTAGAACAGGCGATCATCAATATTCGAAACCTTGCCTATAATCTGAACAATATGACCTTGGAAAACAGGTCTAAAATCAACGAGACCTTTTCCAATTTGGATACCATAACAGAGGAGATGACGCTTGCTGTTAGGGACTTCAGAAGGCTTTCGGCGAAGCTGAACCAGACCGCTGATTCTCTTGATCCTGCCGAGATGGCTGCCACCCTAAGGTCCATGCGGGCAAACCTTGAAAGCCTCCAGGTTGTTACCAAAAGAATGGCAGACGGTGAAGGGACGATGGGCAAGTTATCCGAGGATGAGGAACTTTACAATAATCTCAACAGAGCCATACAGGATCTTGATTCACTGTTGGTCGATCTCAAGGAAAATCCAAAGCGCTACGTTCGATTATCCCTTTTCTAGATCTGTTGAGAATTTAAACTATTTTTCAGTTGGATATGGATTTGGAAAAAAATAAGAACGAAGACAAGTTCCGTCTTCTTCTTTCAGAGCTAGAGAAAAAACACAATCAAGTTAAACTCGGGGGCGGCAAGGAAAAGCTGAAAAAGCTTGAGGCAAAATCAAAGTATCCTCCCCGCGAGAGAATTAACAAACTTCTGGACCCCGGATCAGATCAGGTTGAAGTAGGAGCATTTGCCGGAGATGGAATGTACAAGGAGCATGGAGGCTGCCCTTCCGGGGGAGTTGTGGTTGTTATAGGAAAAATCTCCGGCCGGAACGCTATTGTGGTGGCCAATGATCCCACGGTAAAGGCTGGTGCTTGGTTTCCGATCACCGCTAAGAAGAATCTCAGGGCTCAGGAAATAGCTATAGAAAATGATCTGCCAATCGTGTATCTGGTGGATAGCGCGGGAGTCTTTCTGCCAATGCAGGATGAGGTTTTTCCCGATAAGGAGCACTTCGGGAGAATTTTTAGGAACAATGCAGTAATGTCATCCAAAGGCATTCCCCAGATCTCGGCAATTATGGGGAGTTGTGTAGCCGGAGGGGCATACCTTCCAGTGATGAGCGATGAAGCCATGATCATCGAAGGCAATGGATCCATTTTTCTTGCGGGTTCGTACTTGGTCAAGGCTGCCATAGGAGAGGATATTGACAATGAGACCCTTGGCGGGGCATTCACCACCACCGAGATCAGCGGGGTTACGGACTATAAATTTAAAACCGAGGACGAGTGCTTTGAAGCCATCAGAGACTTGTTTGATAAGATGGCTCATGGAGACAAGCAGGGATTCAGTCATGTGGAACCTAAGCCTCCTAAGAAGGATCCGGAGGAGATCCTTTCTCTGTTTCCCGTGGAAAGGATAAAACCATTTGATATCAAAGAGATTATCTACCGCCTGTTGGATGAATCGAAATTCAATGAATACAAAAAGGATTATGGCCAAACCATCGTTTGCGGAGTAGGAAGGGTAGATGGTTGGTCTGTGGGAATTGTTGCTAATCAAAGATTGGTGACCAGGACTAAGAAGGGTGAAATGCAAATGGGAGGGGTGATCTATTCTGATTCCGCCGACAAGGCCGCAAGGTTTATCATGAATTGTAATCAAAAGGGCATCCCTCTTGTATTTCTTCAGGATGTTTCCGGTTTTATGGTGGGCTCC
>JANQHS010000003.1 GCA_028282565.1 Cytophagales bacterium
CATTTCATGGATGCAACTCCACTGACCCTGGGGCAGGAGTTTTCGGGTTATGCAGCTCAGCTTGATCATGGTTTGAGAGCGTTGAAAAATACCCTGACCCACCTTAGCGAGCTGGCCCTTGGCGGTACGGCAGTGGGAACAGGGTTAAATACACCGGATGGATATGATGACTTGGTGGCAGAATATATCGCAGAATCAACCGGTAACCCTCATGTGAGTGCCCCGAACAAATTTGAAGCCCTGGCTGCCCATGATGCCATGGTGGAATCCTCGGGAGCATTAAAGCAATTGGCGGTGAGCCTGATGAAGATCGGAAATGATGTGAGAATGCTTTGCTCCGGACCCAGATCTGGAATAGGAGAGATCAAAATCCCTGAAAATGAACCGGGAAGCTCCATTATGCCGGGAAAAGTCAACCCGACCCAATGTGAAGCACTGACCATGGTCTGCGCACAGGTGATCGGGCTTGATACCGCCATCTCTGTTGGCGGGGCAACAGGACATTTTGAATTGAATGTCTTTAAACCGATGATGGTCTTTAACCTCTTGACCGAGGCAAGGCTGATCGGTGATGCCTGCGAATCCTTTAATGACAGATGCGCCATCGGTATTGAACCGAATCATGAAGTGATCAAGGATAAACTTGAAAAAAGCCTGATGCTGGTCACCGCATTGAACACCCATATCGGTTATGAGAACGCCGCGAAAATTGCCAAAAAGGCTCATGCTGAGAACAAGACCCTGAGGGAAGCAGCCATCGAATTAGGGCTTCTGACCTCCGAGCAATTCGATGAGTGGGTGGTACCCGAAAATATGGTCAAGGGACTCAAGAAATAGGTTTTTAAAACGGCTTTTCATTAATTTGAGGTAGAAGAGAACCCAAAAAACCTATAAATCTAGTTGCTATGCGTATTCTAACGATCATTTTAGCCCTGGCTCTGATTGCTCCGGCTGCTGTTGCTCAAAAGACCAGCAAGGAGGAAAAGAAGCTAAAAAAGGAGTGGAAAAAGAAGATGAAACAGATGGATCCATTGGAGTTTAAAGAGCTTGTGGAATCATCGGAAAGAACCAAAAGAGAGCTGACCTCACTCCGCAATGAGAATGTCGAACTTCAAAACGAGTTGAATTCCAAGGATGATGAGATCAAGCAGGCTCAGGACGCAACGAGGAGATGCAAAAGCGAACTGGCGGCCGCTCAGAGTGCACCGAAAAAAGTTGAATCTCCTTATGCCGTAGGAGATCCGATGACCGGAATCCTTTTCAAGGTTCAGATCGGAGCATTTCGCAATCAGGACCTGAGCAAATTTCTCAACAACCATCCCAATTTCTCAGGTGAGGAAGAAGGCGGAATGAGAAAGTATACCCTTGGAATGTTCAGGGAGTACTACGAAGCGGACGAATTCAAGAATTACCTGATCGCGATGGGAGTTAAAGATGCCTGGATCGTTTCCTATAAGGATGGGAACAGGGTCGACATCAAAGAAGTACTCGAAGGATAAACCCTAACAAAATAATCGGACCCGGATCAGGATCCATGCTTGGATCAGGGTCCGGGTTTTTTTCATGAAGAAACTCACAGCCTGTATACTGTTTTTTGCTTGCCTATCCTGTGAATTCGAAGGTCATAAAGCACCCAGGATCATGGGCATGGAGTATTCCGTTTCCGGAAGCGATCCGGGAAGGACGCTTGAATTGCTGGTGGAGAATATTGAGAACAATCCTAAACTCAAGTCGCTTGCTACCTATGAAGATCAGGACCTTAAAATAGGGATCCACTTTTTCGGTAATCCCAAGGTTGGCACCCCCCTGATGCAGATCAATCCTCGGGTAGCTCTTGATCTTCCCCAAAGAATGCTCTCCTACACCGATGGCTCCAATGGATCGATACTGGTGTACAACAGCGGGGATTATCTGGCCAAGGCTTATGGTTTGAAGGGAGCAGAAAGCATCGATATGATCAATAAGGCACTTTCCGGGATCAACGCTTCGGTAACAGGCGATGAGGTAAGATCGACCAAAGGAGCCAATTTCGGAACAAACAAAGGTGTAGGCAGGATCAGCAGCAACAAGAACTTTCGCGAAAGCTACCAACTTGTTCTGGAAGGCATAAGCCAAAATGGCTACAAGGCTTTCAAGGAGATCGATCATGGGGAGAATGCCAGAAACAACGGATTTGAACTCCCCAATACAAGGCTCCTTATGGTTGAGGATCCTGAGTTGAGCCAACTGGTCGACAAAACCGACCATAGTCTTTTCCTGGATGTTTATCCGCTCAAATTCCTGGTATGGGACGACGGCAACGGAAAGATCACCGTGAGTTTCCATCGCTTGGAATTCCATTTTGCAAGGCGAAAACTCAATACCAATTCACGGGGGTTTATAGAACTCAAAAGAATGCAGTCCGGTATCCTTGAGGGGGTGAAGAAGGGTCGGGATGCATTACCATCAAAAGACTTACCTTCCTGATATGAACACTATAGGAAATGTGATCTGGTTGATCTTCGGTGGCATCATCGTGGCCATCGAATATTTGATATCCAGCCTGTTGCTGATGATCACCATCATCGGGATCCCTTTTGGATTGCAAACCCTGAAGATGGCAAGTCTGGCACTCTGGCCATTCGGAAGAGATGCTGTTGTGGTGGATCGTGGAACAGGATGTTTGTCGACGATCATGAATGTCCTCTGGATATTCCTCGGAGGGATCTGGATCTCATTGACCCATGTGTTCTTTGCTTTGATCCTGGCGATTACCATTATCGGTATTCCTTTTGCCAGGCAACATATCAAACTCGCCGCGGTCGGCCTTACTCCTTTTGGCCGGGAGATCCGAAGCCTTTAGAGAATTCAGTCCTGAAAATCAACCTCAACAAGTTTCTGAGCGGTTTGCGGGATCACCTTCCGCTCATCACTTGGAATATTGATATAGCTCAACCTTTGATTATCGGTCGTTTCCATGGTGAAATACAGGATTTCATCTGCGCCCAGTATAGAACTGAAATCGTCCTCCTCCAAAGCCATGCTGAGCGTCGAAATATCGGTCAGGGCATTGTGGATATACTCCATGGTGTAGGGTTTGATCACCGCTTCCCCCATATCGTTTTTGATAAATACCTGGACATGGGGATGTTCCGGGGTGTGGATCTCCTTGGTCTGAAAATGCAGGAACATCGCATACATATCCCGCTCATTTTTGAAAAGCTCCCCTTTCAAATGATCCGCATGAAAAGGGTAAAAAACGTAACGGTCGCCATCATTGTCTCTTCCGTGCTGTACTTCCTGAGCTCTCGAAACATGCGAAACAAAAGTCAGGTAGACACCGAGGGGAATGGCTGAAGTCCACTTTGAGTTTTTAAGGATCTTTTTCATGATCCCAATAAACGGGTCTATCAGCCTGGTGAAGAAAGAATTGGATCGAACGGGAATATTTGAGGAGTGAGTAGGGATCGGGTCGGCTTTAGCTTGCATGAAATTACCCAGTAGGGATCGGAATATCAAAAAAAGGTCTTTACAAAACGATAGCCAGCAATGCGATCGCAACGTTTTATTCTTGACATCTATACCAAGTAAACCTAAATTCCGTTAGATTTTAACCAAACCAGAAAAATCATGAAGGAGGTCAAACGTTTTTTCTGGCTGTGCTCAGGTTCGCATAAGGCATTCCTGGAAGACAGCCCATCGGAAGCATCAAAGTACGCCGGCATCGGTGCCACCATTTTTTTCACTGGGATCTTTGCAGCCCTTGCCGGAGGGTTCGCCCTATACACTGTATTCGACAATATCTGGATAGCCATCAACATGGGACTCCTCTGGGGTCTGATGATCTTTAACCTTGATCGGTATATCGTTTCGTCCATGAGGAAGAAGGATGTCTTCTGGCTTGAATTCAGGACTGCAATTCCAAGAATGATCCTGGCCTTGCTGATCGCCGTGGTCATCACCAAGCCCCTGGAGCTAAAGGTGTTCGAAAAGGAAATAGAAACGGAGCTTATCGCCATGAATGCCGAGATCCTCGCAGCCAATGAGGCCTCCATTCGCGCAAGATATGCCCCGGATACAGAATCCTTAAGCGCTGAAAATGCCAGGCTGAGCGGGGAAATCAATGATAAAGAGTCCAGACGAGATGAACTGAGGCTTATCGCACAACAGGAAGCCGACGGAACAGGGGGAACAAAAAGGAGAAATGCAGGTCCGATCTACATGATCAAGAAGGCCGATGCCGACCGTGTTGAGTCCGAACTGGAAGAACTCAAAACCCAGAATCTGGCGCTGATCGATGCCAACAACAAAAAGATCGCGAGGAATGACTCGATGATGGCCTCGGAAATGGCAGCCATCGAAAAAAATACCTTCAATGGCATGGCCGCACGACTCGAGGCTTTGGAAAGACTGACCCAATCGCATGCTGCCATTTGGTGGGCCAATGCCTTTTTTATACTCCTGTTCATCGCCATTGAAACCGCCCCGGTATTGGTCAAGCTGATATCCCCAAAGGGTCCTTATGATCACCTGCAGAGCAGCAAGGAGTATTCCTACAGGGTGGATAACCTGGAAGAGATCGCCAGGATCAACCAGGAGGCCAGGCAGCGGACAGCAAATCTGGCCGGGCCTGAGAAAGGATTTATCGATGAAAAACTTGAGTCCGGACTGAAGAAGGTTTAGCCTTCCTTGACCACCAGCTCATACATCAACCAGCCATTGGGATCAATGGTCACCTGACTCTTTGAATTGGCCTTGACACGGGCAGGGCCTCTTTTCAGGTCAAGTTTGTACATTTTTTTGTCCACCTTGACCTCAACGGGCATGGGGAAGTATATCCCATCGGGAATATCCCAGGAGATCATAACATAGTCCTTACCTCGCTCATAGACCAGCTTGGGCAGTTCTCCCTGAAATCCGTACATCTCAAATACCCAATCGAGTTCTTTCTCTGAGTAAGTCTCAATGATATTGATGAAGTCATCGGTATTGACAAACCTGCACTGTCTTCCGTCGGTGATCTTTTCAATACTCTGATCCGGATAAGCCATGAACCTCAGGCTTCTTCTGAGGTTGTTTTCCCCCACCAGATACCTGAGGGTGTGAAGAAACCTTGCCCCCTTGGAGTAGATGGGGCCACTCCATCCTCCCGAGGTGGTTTGGGACATCCTTCGGATCATGGGATTCCTGTTGTGGATATGCATATCCTCCAGATATTCAACCGACTTATCAAAACCCTGCTTTTCCTCTACATACAAGACCTGCGCATAGGTGCCGAAACCTTCATGTATCCAGGCGTCCTTCCAGTCCGAGTTGGTGACCATATTTCCCCAC
>JANQHS010000011.1 GCA_028282565.1 Cytophagales bacterium
ACTTACAATTATCTTGGCCAACAGGAGCAAATTGATCATATCCTGGTTTCCCAGGGATTAACCACCGAGTCCGGTATCAAAACCAGTATTCTGGAAACCGACGATGAGAAGATCTCAGACCACAATCCTGTCATCGTTAAGCTGAACCTGCAATAGGGCGCTTCCATAGAAATAGGCTTGTAGGATTCGATCTTACAAGACAACTATCGTAACGAATAAGCTCTTTTCCGGAGCTCCGATCCATTTCAGGGTCAAAAATCACTTTGTCAAATCGGTTTTTAGTCGAGGTAAATAGTACTGTACGGACTTGAAAATTGCCCCTTTTGCTACTGATGTAAATTTGGCACTATAAGTTTGTTTTTTTGGATTTTTTTACTAGAATTATAAGGGTAATCAGATGAGTTATGAGAATTAAAGAACACGAGTATTGGGCCAATACGGTAGGCACACATTCCGTTAATGCCCGCTATTATGCCATTCCTAAGAGCTTGGACGACATTGTAGAGATAGTAAAAAGGGCGGAAAGGGAAGGCAAAAGATTAAAAGCGATCGGGTCAGGTCATTCATTCTCTGACGTCGCGATCCCTGACCATTATCTTGTTGACATCTCTAAACTCAGAAAGGTACTCGACATTGAAAGATATCCTTTAAGGGCCGGGGTGGAACGAAAGGTTCATGCCAATGTGGAAGCCGGTATGACCATTCAAAGGTTCAATAAAAGGATGGACAAAAAATATGAGCTGAGCGTGGTCAATATGGGTGGAATCGACAATCAGACTTTGGCAGGTGCCATTTCTACCGGAACCCATGGAACGGGAAGGTATCTTCCTGCTTTTCCCGGTATGGTTAAGTCAATGTTGCTGGTCACCTCGGGAGGAAAGAAGGTAAGAATAGAACCCTCTAATGGGATAACTGATAAATCCAAGTATAATGAAAGGGGTGTAGATCTCGTTCAAAACGACGATGATTTTTACAGTGCCGTACTTGGCTTAGGGTGCTTTGGAGTAATATACTCTTTCATTCTGGAGCTGGAACCCATCTATTGGCTGGAAGAAAATAAGCACCATTATCGATGGAGCGACATAAAACCCAAACTTGAGGATCGAAGCATATTTCAAGATACGGACGGATTTAGTGAGTATAGAGGCCTGATGGTTCAGGTCAATCCGTATAAGAACCATAGCGCCGTAGTCGTGACTCACAGTTTAATTGATCAACCAAGAGATGGTCGAACTATTGATGAAGGAACCAGAAACTGGATAAGCAGCATTTTTGGTTCAATTCCCGGGGCATATCAAGTTGTAAAAGCAAAAGCCAGAAAATCACCACATGAGTTCCCCAATCTTATTGAGAACTCTTTGAAATTATTGAGTGGGTTATATGTAAACAAGAGCTACAAAGTGTTACACCAGGGAATGGAGTATATAAAACATCGTGCCTATGACTGTGAATTCGCCTTTAGCATGGAGAATGGCAATAATGACTTTATTATCGCCCTTGAAGAAATGTTTGATAAAGCAGAAGAGAACACAAAACTAGGCAAGTATCAGACTTCGCCTATGGGAATAAGGTTTGTTGAAAAATCTCCTTTTTACATTTCTCCGGAATACAACCGAGAGGTAGCCTACATCGATGCTCCTTGCATCAAAGACACTCCCAGAATAGATGAAATCCTGGATGATTATCAGAAAATCATGCTGCGAAACAATGGGATTCCGCATTGGGGAAAGATCAATACCATTTTATCGGGAAAACCTGAAGTGTTAAAGAAGGTATATCCAAAACTCAACGTTTGGGAAACCAAATTTCAAGAATACAATCCCAAAGGAACGTTCAGCAATGCTATGGTCGATCGGTTGAACCTTGGAAGGATAACCTTATGATCCATGAGCTGAAGAACCATTCTGAGATAGAAATGAACATAAGCCGTTCTATTTCCTGCCCGAATTTATAGGCTGCTTTTTACTCAAACGAATTTCATAGATCAGTCGCTGCTGCTCCTTGTAGTTGTATAGATTGTTCGCATTCCGCCAGCGAGCAGAATTTCACGCCTTGCTGAAGATCGATCCGTTTGGCTCGTTTGCTGAAAGGGTTTTCAAACAGAAAGACTCAAAGAGGCCAATGCAATCACTTTTTACCGCTAAAAATGTAAATTCAAATCAGGAATCACCACCATGAGATACACCTTAAAAGTCATTCTTCTAACCGCTTCGGTACTGATCATTATTCCGGCCTGTAATCAGCAGCAAAAAAATGAAGGGAAAGAAGCTGAGAAGGAACAGT
>JANQHS010000103.1 GCA_028282565.1 Cytophagales bacterium
CGCGAAAAAAGGGGTATTACCTATGGGGCAAGAACATTCTTTTCAGGGGATCAGTACGGAGGATATTTTCAGGCTTCCGCCTCAATCGAACAGGATTCGGCAGGGTTGGCGATCTCGGAATTTCTTCGGGAACTGAATGAATTCAGTGAACATGGGATGACCGATGAAGAATTCCGTTTCATGAAAACATCCATAGGTCAAAGAGAAGCGCTTAAATACGAGGGGCTGGCCCAAAAGGGTCGATTCCTGGGCAAAATGCTCAGGTACAACCTTCCTTCCGATTACCCAAAACGTCAAAAAGAACTTTTGGAAAGCCTTGATCAAAGCGATCTGAATGAAGTGGCCTCCAAATGGATCGATATAGACAAAATGTCCATTCTGGCGGTTGGAGATGGCAAAAGCATCAGGCCACAACTGGAGTCCCTAGGCTATCCCATCATCGAACTCGATCCTGATGGAGAACCGCTTTGAGCTAAACCACCGCAGACAATAGATCCGCCTGGGTAATGATCTTGATCTCCCCGTTCTGACGGATCAATAGCGCAGAAGATCCATGGCTCATCATGGATGACATCACATCGACCGTCGTGTCGGCGGCCACGAATGGGAAGGGTTCGCCCATGACCTCTTCTACCCTCTTATGAATTACCTCAGGATCTTCCAGGACCTTTTTCAAAAGGACCGCATCCGTAAGGCTTCCAACGAATTGATCCCCATCGACTACGGGAAGTTGGGAAATGGCTTTTTTCTTGAGTAGATCAACAACGGATGAAACGTTGTCATCTTTATTCACGGTGATCAGGGCACTTTGTCCGTCTACGATCTCCGAAGCTGTTGAGTATTGTCTGTTCTCGAGAAATCCCCTTTCCTTCATCCAGTCGTCGTTATAGATCTTGTTGAGATATCTGGTCCCATGATCCGGAAGAATGATCACCATGACATCATCTTCCTTGAGGTTTTCTTTGGCATATTCGATTGCACCAAATACCGCGGATCCACATGACCAACCCACAAACAAACCTTCTTCTCTGGCCAACCTCCGGGTCATGATCGCACCATCTTTATCAGTGACCTTTACGAAGTTGTCGATCACGTCGAAATTGACGTTGGCAGGAAGGATATCCTCACCGATCCCCTCGGTCAGGTATGGATAGATCTCTTTGGGATCAAATTCCCCGGTCTCCTTGTATTTTTTGAAAACCGAACCGTAGGTATCGATACCCACGGTAACGACATTCGGATTTTGCTCCTTCAAATAGCCCGCGACCCCGCACATTGATCCTCCGGTACCGACCCCAGCCGCGTAATGGGTAATTTTTCCTTCGGTTTGATCCCAGATCTCAGGCCCGGTCGTCTCATAATGAGCCTTGGTATTCGACATATTGTCGTATTGGTTGGGATAAAAAGAATTGGGGATCTCCTCGTTAAATTTTTTTGCAACCGAATAATAAGACCTCGGGTCATCAGGACCCACATTGGTCGGGCAAACGATGACCTCCGCTCCCATGGATCTTAAAATGTCGATCTTCTCTTTGGATTGCTTATCGGCAAGGGTAAAAATGCATTTATACCCCTTGCATATTGCTGCCAGGGCGAGCCCCATTCCGGTATTTCCACTGGTACCCTCAATAATCGTCCCTCCTGGCTTGAGCTTACCTTCTTTCTCAGCATCTTCGATCATTTTAATCGCCATGCGGTCCTTCATCGAATGACCGGGATTGAAGTACTCTACCTTGGCATAGATCTGCCCCGGAACTCCTTTTGTGACATTATTAAGCCTGATCAATGGTGTATTTCCAATGGTTTCGACTATTGAGTTATAAACCTTCATGAGAGGGATTTTTGTGCAAAACTATCGAATATAAATGCCCTTATAAAGAATGGGATGCTAATTCTTTTTTAAGGTTGGAGCCAGCAGATAAAGAACCGCCATTCTGATGGCTACTCCGTTTTCTACCTGGTCCAAAATGATGGATTGATCAGAATCCGCCACATCGGAATCGATCTCCACGCCCCGGTTGATCGGGCCCGGATGCATGATCAGGATCTCCTTATCCAATGCATCGATCATCTCCTTTTTGATGCCATAGTAAAGTGAGTATTCTCTGAGGGATGGGAAAGCCCTGCTCTTTTGCCGCTCAAGCTGTATCCTCAAAACATTGGCCACATCGCACCATTCAAGAGCCTTTTGTACGTTGGTTTCCTTCCTCACGCCGAGAAGTTCGATGTATCGCGGAATCAGGGTATTGGGTCCGCAGACCATCACTTCAGCACCGAGTTTTTTCAAGGCAAAAATATTGGACAGAGCCACCCTTGAATGCAAAATATCGCCAATGATCGCAACCTTTTGTCCCCTGACACTCCCCTTTTCCTTAAGGATGGAATATGTATCAAGCAATGCCTGTGTGGGATGCTCATGGGTACCATCACCGGCATTGATGATCGTGGCACCGATCTTCTGAGATAGAAAATGACAGGCCCCAGAGCTGGCATGCCTGACCACCAGCATATCGACCTTCATAGCCAGGATGTTGTTGATGGTATCCAAGAGGGTTTCTCCCTTTTTGAGGGATGAGGATGAAGCCGAGAAATTAACCGTATCCGCAGACAATCTTTTTTCAGCCAACTCGAAGGAGATCCTCGTTCGTGTAGAATTCTCAAAAAACACGTTGGCGATAGTGGTATCCCTGAGAGTGGGCACCTTTTTGATCGGCCTGTTAATCACTTCCTTAAAGTGATCGGCGGTTTCAAAAATGGTTTTGATATCTGAAGCTTTTAGCTCGTCAATTCCCAGGAGATTTGAAACGCTGAGCTTAGGCATCTTCAGAATTTGTATTCACCAACCATACTTTTCCCTTGGATTCCTCTTTGCCGATCCATTGCACTTCCACCCGCTCGCTTGGCATGGTGTTCACCTGCTTACCTACAAAGGTGGCGGTAAT
>JANQHS010000143.1 GCA_028282565.1 Cytophagales bacterium
AAGCATGGGGATTGATCCAGGAGGTAGAAGATCTCGGTGGAATGGCAAAGGCGATCTCTTCGGGGCTTCCCAAACTCAAGATCGATGAAGCCTCTGCCAGAAAGCAGGCCAGGATCGATTCCGGGGAAGAATTCATCTTAGGTGTCAACAGACTGGTTACCGAGGAGCCCACAAATCTTGAATATCTGGAAGTCGACAACACATCGGTCAGGGACCAACAGATCAGGAGGCTCGATGAGCTGAGAAACAAAAGGGACCAGGGCAAGGTTGAAGAGAGCCTTGCTGCCATCACCAGATCCGCTGAATCCGGCGAGGGTAACCTTCTTGAACTGGCTGTAGCTGCTGCAAGGAACAGAGCCACTCTTGGTGAGATCTCCGATGCCATGGAAAAGGCATTTGGCAGGTATATTCCACATTCTGAGATCATATCGGGTGTATATTCGCAACAGGTGGGAGATAATGCCGATTTTACAAAGGCCCTAAAACTCGGGGATGATTTCGAAAAGCGTTTTGGACGAAGACCGAGGATGCTCGTGGCGAAAATGGGGCAGGATGGCCATGACCGCGGAGCCAGGGTGATCGCTTCAAGTTTTGCCGATCTGGGTTTCGATGTGGATGTTGGCCCCTTGTTTTCTACTCCGGAAGAAGTGGCTATGCAGGCTGCCGAAAATGATGTTCATATAGTTGGGGTCTCGAGCCTGGCGGCAGGGCATAAGACCCTGGTCCCCTCCTTGATCGAGGAGTTAAAGAAGATCGGCAGAGGCGACATCATGGTGGTTGCAGGAGGGGTGATCCCACCCAATGATCACTCCTTTTTGATCGAAAAAGGTGTAAGCATGGTATTTGGACCGGGAACGAACATTCCCCTGGCTGCTCAGGAGATTCTCGAAAAGCTTCTTGCCGGGTAATCCTCAGGATCTCGGCTGTGCCATTTGGAAGCATTTTGCTAATTTCAACCGCATCTTGATTTTGATTGGGCTATGAAAAAGTGTCAATTCGGCTGGGTCTCATTGATCGTGTTAATCCTCTTTTCCGGGGATTTACTGGCCAAGGACCCGTTCAAAAAATCCTACGATAAGGCAGAGGCATACTATAAAACAGGTTATTATGAAAAGGCTCTGAAGGACATCGATAAGTTGATCGAAAAGATCAATAAAAAGAGCCTGACACAGAATACCGATCTGTCTTTTGCCTACCTGAGAAAAGCCAAATATCTGGCCTTGACCGCGGAATTTTCCGTGATGAAGAAGTATCGTGATCTGGCCTTAAACCTTGTGAACGACCATCTTCAGAATGGATCGCTTGAAGAAGTCAGGGCTTACGAATACCTGTTTGACTTCTATCATGATTATGGTGATTATGGCAAGGCAAAGCCCGCCATAGAGAAGGCTCTATCGGTCCTGGATGCACAACCGGAAAAGCAATTTATCTACGAGCATTCGCTTCTTCTAAAACAATTCAAAAATGATATTCGCCTGGGGGAGGTCATGGGAAAGGGAAAGCTGGCCGACGATCTCATCGTATTTTTCAAAAGTGTCAATGTAGATCGGGAAGAGGTGTATGATCAAAAGAAGGGCAGGACCAAGGTCGAGAAATTAAGTAAGGAGGACTACCAACAGAGAAAGGAATGGGTTTTCGAAGCCCTGAATACGCGTTCGGACTTTTATATTTCCAGAGGCGAGTATCGTAGAGCTCTGGATAGCATGGAGAGCTATAGGAAAGGTCTGATCAAGGTGCTCTCCAGATCTTCCAACCAATATGTGGATATGCTTGGCCTGAAGGGCAGATGTTATGAAGGTCTGCATGAACCCAAGAAAGCGTACAAGGAATGGGAGGATTATCTCGACGCCTGCAGGAACGGAGGAAAAAACACTTATTCAAAGCTAAGCCGCCAATACTTTGAAGGCTATGAAAAAGTCGCTTTGAATCTCCTTTATAACGGTCAGGCTCCCTTTGCCTCCACCTACATCAAGGAGCTTGAAAATTCCTTTGGACTGGCTTACAGGTACAAGAACTATTACAGGAACAAGGTAAAGCTGCTAAACGCTCTGAATGATCTTTTTGCCGGGAGAATCCAGGCCGCTGACAGGCAATTTCTCATACTGCTATCCGATACGCTGGTCGTACCCATGGTTCACCCTGAAAGGGTTAAAATTGAAGAATATCTCTACCGTTCAAGGCTCAAGGATGAGCGCTATGTTTCTGCCCTCAAGGCCATGGTGAGATATAGGATCGCTGTTAAAAAGCTCTATGGTAAGGACTCTCCCAGGTATTACAGATCCGGATTTGATCTGGCCAACTTCTATATGAACCACACCAATGGTCTCGATACCGCGGCGATCATGTTCGAGGAAGGCTTCAAGCATGGAATTAGCTCCGTTTGGAAATACAGCCACGACCGTTACCTTGATTTTCTTTTCCAGTATTTCGGATATCTGGATCTAAGGGATGATTATCCGGCGATCATGGATTCCCTGGAGTCGGTAAAAGGGTACTATGATCGAAGAGGTTGGAAAGATGTCACCTATGGAAGGATACTGACCGAATATGCCAAATATCTTTTCAAAACAGGGGATGTGAAAAAAGGAGATGAGACCCTTCTCAAGGCAAAAAGTCTTTTCGATGAACTTGGCGAAGAAAAAACCTATGGTTATGCTGAACTAAAGCTGGTAGAGGCCGAACTCGATCGGCTGTTGGGTAATTTTTCCGATGCCAAAAGAGATATCAGGAGGGCGACAAGGTATGCGAACCGGGCCTACCCTTATGATCCCCTATATCTTTTGGAAACCAGGGTAGATGTTTATGCCCGTTTGCTGATCATGACGGGCAGTTATGGTGAGGCTTCCAAAATTACCGATGGCCAGATCGAGGATCTCGAGGAGAGGCTTGGAGCTAAAACAAGGCTGCTGATCCCGGCATATAATAATAAGGCTCTGCTCAAACTCATCGATGGGGATTTTAACTCAGCAGAACATTTTTACAGGCTTGCTGAGGGACTTAGCGAAAGATCCTACGGGAAAAACTCCTTGAAGCATACCGAATCTCTGGAGGTTGGACGAAGGATCTTTCAGGAAAAGGGAGATTTTGAACTGGCATCCAACGTTGGAAAATTCATTTTGGATATACAATTGGAAAAGCTTGGCGAGAATCACCTTAAAGCCGCTACCTCGATTGCCGACCTGGCATTGATCGACTATCAGATCAGCAAGAGACCTATAATCGAGATTGAAGGCGATTTGGAGAAAGCCAGGGATATTGCCCTGAATGTTGCAGGGAACAAAAGCCCGGCCTACGCGGTCATCCTGACCAAATCCGCTATTTTTTACATTTATGAAGATAAACCTGAAAGGGCGGAACCCTATCTGGAGGAGGCTTATGTGATCTGGACCGAAGCCCTTGGAAAGAAAAGTCTTGAAGCGGGTGAAATCGCGGGTATCAGGGGAGATCTTTTTCTTGAAAAGGGTGAGCTAACAAAGGCCGAAGAGCAGTACAAAAATGCTCAGGATATCTTTTCAAAACTGTTTAATGAAAACCATCCGCTGTATGTGAAGCATACCGGTAAACTGGCCAGGGTCTACTATATCGAGGGAGATATCAAAAAGTGTGTGGGCCTTCTCGAAGAGACAACAGGAAAATATCAGATCTATATCGAGAAATTTTTCCCATCATTAAGCGAAAGAGAAAAGAACAAGTATTGGACCATGGTAAGGCCCGACTTCGAGTTTTTTAATACGGTAGCCTGTACCAATTATGAACAATACCCGAGGTTGCTCGAAGATGGGTACAATTATTCCCTGAATACCAAGGCGCTTCTGTTGAACTCATCGATCAAGGTAAGGCAGAGCATTTTGGGGAGTGGAAACGCCAACCTGATCGGGAAGTATCAGGAATGGCTCGAAAAGAAAGAGTTGTTTACCGAGGCTGTTGGAATGAGTTCCGAAGAGCTGGAGGAAAATGAAATAGACCTGGAGGACCTCTCAGAACAGGTTGAGAATCTTGAAAAGGAGCTGGGTGCGCAATCGACCCTTTTTGCGGAAGGATCTAAAAAGACCATATACGATTGGAAAGATGTACGGAAAGCCCTGGAAGAGGATGAAGCAGCAATTGAGATCGTACGGTTCAGAAAGTTCTATAGGAACTTCACCGATTCCATCTTCTATGCGGCTTACATTGTTCACCCTAAGGTTAAAGGCGAGCCCGAGTTAGTGCTTCTTGAAAATGGCGCCGATCTCGAGGGCAAATACTTCAAGGGCTATAGGAACAGGGTGAAATTCAAGATCTCCGATCCGCTTTCCTATAAGGTTTTTTGGGAGCCTATAGAATCAAAGTTGGGCCCTGAGATTAAGACCGTATATCTCTCTCTGGACGGGGTCTACAACCAGATCAACCTTGAGACTCTTCAAAGGCCGGATAAATCCTATGTGATCGACGGAAGGAACCTCGTTTTGGTTTCCAATACCAAGGTTTTGACCAAGAGAGAAGCACCGGAGCCGTTAAAAACCAAGGATATTGCTGACCTCTATGGAAATCCCATTTTTCAGAAATCTGAAAAAGGAAATCTGGCCCCGCTGCCAGGTGCGGAAAAAGAGGTCAGTGAACTTCAGAAGTTGCTCGAATCCAAGGGATGGAAGGCGGATACCAAGATCGGCAAACTCGCCACCGAGAGGTCCATCAAATCAATGTACAATCCCAAGGTATTTCATATTGCTACACATGGCTTCTTTGTAGAGGATGAAAAGATCGATGTCAAGGAAGAGACACTCAAGGAAATGGGATTGCGCCCTGCTTTTGATAACACATTGCTCAAATCCGGGCTAGTCATGGATTTTGGAGGGGACCTTCTGGCCCTCGAAGAACCCATGAATTTCAATAAAAAGGAAGGTCTGTTGACAGCCTATGAGGCCATGAATCTTTCCTTGGAAAAAACCGACCTGGTGGTACTCAGTGCCTGTGAAACGGGCAGGGGTGATATTGGGGCCGGAGAAGGGGTTTATGGTCTTCAGAGATCCCTGATCGTCGCCGGAGCCAGGACAGTGGTCATGTCCCTCTTCAAGGTTTCGGATGAGGCAACTCAAAAGCTGATGCTCAAGTTTTACGAAAAGTGGATCGAGACCGGAGATAAACGGAAATCCTTCATAGATGCCAAAAGGGAAATGAAGGAAGAATACAAGGACCCCATCTACTGGGGTGCTTTCATCATGATCGGTGTAGACTAGAAGTAATAAGAATAATAGCCCTTCACCCCATTTTTGTTTAACCCTTCCACTCTGACACGCCCGCGGGCTCTTGTGAGTATTCTTTCAATATCATCCACCTTTTGGATCTTGTATCCGTTGATGGAAGTGATGATAAATCCTTCATCAATTCCAAGCTCTTTGATCAATCCATCATCGATGTTCTCCACTCTGAAGCCGGATGATATCCTTAATTGACTCAGTTCTGTTGGACTCACCTTCTCGAAGACCACTCCAAGCTTTTCGGACTGTATCAGTTCCTTGATCACGATCTCGGTTGTACCATTAAAATTTGTAAGAGTGGTATTGACCTCGAATTTTTCCTTCTCTCTTTTTACCAATACCGATATTTTGTCCCCAGGTCGGTAATAGGCCAGTTGCTCATCATATTCAGCTTTCGAGTCAATATTGTTACCACCAACTCCAAGGATGACGTCTCCGGCTTCCAAACCGGATTTCTCAGCAGCCATATTTTCGAAAACATCGGATACGATCACCCCCTCATAGGATTCCAATTCCAGGGTCTTCGCAACCTTATCGTCGATATCCATGACATCTATTCCCAAATATGCTTTTTGCACCCTTCCATAGGAGATGATGTCATCTGCCACCTTTTTTGCAATATCCACGGGAACTGCGAAACCATAACCTGAAAAGGCACCCGAGGGCGAAAGGATGGCCGTGTTGATGCCTACGAGCTGTCCCGAAGCATTCACCAGTGCCCCTCCGCTGTTTCCCGGGTTGATCGCTGCATCTGTTTGGATAAAAAAGACTATCGGAAAATTGCTGGATAGGCTGCTCAGGTTTCTGCCTTTTGCACTGACTATGCCAGCGGTGACCGTGGAGGTCAGGTTAAAAGGATTGCCAATGGCGAGGACCCATTCGCCAACCTTCAAATTCTTGGAACTCCCGATATCGATGGCGGGAAGATCCTTTTCATCCACCTTGATCACCGCGATATCCGTGCTGGGATCTGTTCCCACCAATGTGGCTGCCAGGGTTCTTTTACCGATGACCACCTGGATTTCCTGGGCCTGTTCGATCACATGGTTGTTTGTGATAATGTAGCCATCCTTTTTGTAGATCACTCCCGAACCCGAGGTGATCACCTTTTGGCTATGCCTGGGGGAACCATAGAAAAACCAATCCAACAGTGACATCGACTCATACTCCTGTGAGATAACCGTTTTGATATAAACGACGCTTTGAGTACTGGCTGAGGATGCAGAGATGAATTCCCCTGGGTCGGCATTTGGGAGATAGGATACGTCTTTGGGTCGGATAAGACTGACCTGATCGGGTTCGTGCATGACCAGAGTCTGTTTTTCCTGAAGGTCCTCTACGATCAATCGGAAAAAAAGGAAAGAGCCCAGTATTCCACCTGAAAATCCCAAAAGAAGAATTAAGAGTCCTTTTTTCATTTATTTTGCCGGTTTTGGC
>JANQHS010000171.1 GCA_028282565.1 Cytophagales bacterium
CACTCCCTCATGTTCAACGATGTGAAGGTTCCCAAAGAGAACAGGATCGGTGAAGATGGATTCGGTTTCAACTTTGCCATGAATACCTTGAACGGGGGAAGAATAGGAATCGCTTCACAGGCTTTGGGCATTGCTTCCGGCGCTTTTGAGCTTGCCCTGAAATATTCGAAGGAAAGAAGTGCCTTTGGAAAACCGATCTCACAGCATCAGGCCATCCAATTTAAGTTGGCCGAAATGGCTACGAAGATCGAAGCCGCCAGAAACATGATCTATAAAGCCGCCTGGCTTAAGGATCAGAAACAGCCATTTGCCAAGGAAGCCGCGATGGCCAAGCTTTATGCTTCGGAAGTTGCCATGGAGTCAACGATCGAGGCGGTTCAGATCCACGGAGGGTATGGTTATGTGAAAGAATACCATGTTGAAAGATTGATGAGGGATGCGAAGATCACGCAGATTTATGAAGGGACCTCCGAGATTCAGAAGATTGTGATCGCCAGGGAATTTCTAAAATAATTATACCTTTTATTAAAAACCCAACATCTTTTCTGAGATGCCTGCTAGGGATAATTGTATTTTTTTCTTAACTAGCCGTTGATTTAAATAGGTCTATTATGGGAAACTATACCGGAATCCTTGATTCTCTCACTATCAAGTTCACGGAAGCCCACAATTTTATCGTCAAGCGGCCACATGTACTAAAAGACTATCGGCCGATTGGAGATGCACTTGTACTCCTGAACACTTCAAACATTCAATCTCTCAACTTCGATGAGAAGCTTAAGGAGGGAGATATTATCTTTGTTCCATCCGGCCGGAAGCTTACATTGGTTTTCGGCAGCGGCAAGGTGGATACTTTGCCGATGATCAACAACGAGGCTTTTCGGACCAACCCGGAGGCATATGCCGAGAAGGTTGTTTCCGATGAACCGATCAAATCCCCCTTTGGGTCATTCACTTTGGCTGAGGTCGAAACCAAGGCTTTCCGTTCGATCAATTTTTACACCTCACTGGATCTTCCATCATTTATTATCAAAGATGCGTCTCGTATCAAAAATCTGATCGTCAATCTTGCCAGAGAGGCGAATCATGATTTTCTGGGAAATACAAAGGTGTTGAGGGCTTATTCTGAGGCCTGTTCAGTGGAAGTGTTCAGGTATCTTGTAGACAATCACATGTTTACAGAAAAGATCGCGACCAAGCTGAACTACTTCAAGGATCCCAGGTTGATCGAGATCCTGAATTTTGTGCGGAGCAATATTTCCGGCGATCTGTCCAACAGTATTCTGGCCAATGTGGCAAGTATCTCCGAGGATTATGTCGGTCAATACTTCAAGGCTCACACCGGGATCAATCCTCAGGATTATGTTGAATACCAGAGAATGCAGAGGGCATTGGAATTGTTGAAAACAACCAAGAAGTCCATCAGAGAAGTAGGAGCTGAGGTTGGTTTCAGAGATACTGCCTATTTCTGTAGGAGATTCAAGATGATGTTCGGGATCTCAGCCGGAAAAATGAGGAAGAAGGACACGGTGGCCTCCTCTTAGTCAGCGCCGAGCTACCTTAAATTCGATACCCATACCATTGATCGTATCCAGGCTTTTGACCAGGCCCAGGCCTGCCAGGCTATCCCTGGTGAGGAAAGAGATAACCTGATCAACCTGTACCTGTCTGATGGTTCCCAATGGATTGTTTTTCAATGTTTCGTAGACGATTCCATCGGTGCTGGCAGCGTCAAATTCCGAAGGGGATAGATCCGTCTCGTAAAGATCAAGCTCGTTTCTGACAGGCCATGTGGAAACCTCCGGAACAAGAACCTCCCCATAAAAGCTGTCAGCCGGAGAACCGATAAACCACTTTTGGTCGCTGTAAGCAACACCCAGATCTATCCTTTCTGAGAAATTTTCCGATCCTTCATAGGTAAAAGTACCATAGGAAGATAGCTCAATAAAGGTGGGAAGATACCGATCCTGAATTCCGGTTTCAGTACCTGGACTGAAAAGTGAGGTCGAATAGAATTCTACCGGCAAGGAAACTACATAATTGACCCGCTTAAATCCGGTACGATCCAGCTTGTCAGAGACAAGCATTTCATATTGGAGCGTGTCCCTGAGTGAATAATCCGAAGTGGAAAAGCTAAATGTAGAATCCAGAATGGTTGCAGAAGGGAAGTCTGTTTCCCGAAACTCCACCAATACCCCAGCGGTGATTTCCTGAATTCTGAAAAATTTGAAACCATCCAATGCGGTGATCTGCACTTTAAATTTCAGGATTTCATCTTCGAGAATGTAGGGAGGAACGGGCATCTCTGTCGAGATGATCCTGGGATTCAGATCGATTTCAGTTGGTCTTTGACAAGCCCATCCCGACAATGCCCAAAAACCTAAAATGAGCCCTGAAATCCTGATGATCAACGGAGATGGTCCAAACATTGTCGAAAAATACTAGCGAGCTTGATCGCCTTGGTTATTTTTGCCAAAAATATACTGAATGAAGGTAGCAGCAGCTTTTTTGCTAATTTGTTTTTGTATCCCGCTTCATGGTCAGAACACCCTGAATCTTGATGATATCTGGACCAATGGAACTTTCACGCCAAGGAAGCTGGAATCCATTCAATGGATGCAAAATTCAGATTTTTTTCTGGCGCTGAATGGGAATAGGATCATGAAATTCGAAGTGGAGGGCGGCGGCCAGGGACAAATAGTCCTGGATGGTAACGAGATCAATCTACAGATCTCGGAGTTCAGCATGAATCAGGATGAAACGAAAATCCTGCTCCTTACAAACAAGGAGGCGGTTTGGAGGCGTTCCTATAAGGGAAATTATTTCCTGTACGATCTCGCCGATGGTACATTGAAACCACTGAGCGAAAAAGGGAGACAATCCTTCGCGACCTTTTCACCCGATAGCAAAATGGTGGCTTTTGTCCGGGATTATGATCTATACGTCAAGGATATCGACAAAAATGAGGAGATCAGGATCACCGATGATGGCAGGGAGAATGAGATCCTGAATGGCTGGGCGGACTGGTTGTACGAAGAGGAATTCTACATGACCAGGGCCTTTGAATGGTCTCCCAATAGCGATAAGCTTGCCTACATCAAATTTGACCTGACCGATGTGCCCTTATATCCTCTGCAAAACTGGACGGGCCTCTATACGGATGTAGAGAAGATCAGGTACTCCAAGCCGGGAGAAAAGGTTTCCGAAGTCTCCATGAAGATATATCATCTGGAGACCAACAAGGAGGTAGAGGTCAACCTGGGGGAAGAAAAGGACTTCTATGTCCCGAAATTTCAATGGACGAAGAACAATGATCTTCTCTCGGTCATGAGGCTTAGCCGGGTCCAAAACAAGCTCGATATCATGCATGTTGGAGCACATTCGGGAATGGCACAGATCGTTCTGATCGATGCTTCAAGAACATACGTGGATTTTAATTTTATCAATGAGCTGTTTTACCTGGATGACGGAAATTCCTTTGTCTATCCCTCAGAGAAAACAGGTTATAAGCATTATTTCCATTTTGAAATGTCCGGCAAACTGATTCGTCAGATCACAACGGGTGATTTTGAGGTGGCCAAGTTGATCATGGCCGATTCCAAATCCGGGAATCTGTACTATACCTCTACCGAAGAAGGATCGACCCAAAGACATTTTTATGAGATATCCCTGAAGGGTAAACGAAAAAGAAGGCTCTCCATCGAACCCGGCTGGCATGAGCCGACTATCAGCCCGGACGGAAAATACTTTGTCGACCATTTTTCGAACCTGTCCACACCACCGAACTATAAGGTCTATTCGATAAGCAACGGAAAGTTGCTGAGCACCCTTGAGGAAAACGCCGAGCTAAGTGAAAAGAGAAAGGCCTTTGGTCTTGTGGTTCCCGAACTGATCAATTTTGAAACCGTCGACTCCACCTTCCTGAATGGTTACTCCATCCTGCCGCCTAACATCGAGCAGGGAAAGAAGGTACCGGCCCTTATTTATGTTTATGGAGGGCCGAATAGCCAGAAGGTGAAGAATAAATGGCAGTTCACAGGGAGGGAATTATGGCATCAATACATGGTGCAGAAAGGCTATGCCGTTTATTGCTTCGACAATCGCGGTACGGCGGCCAAAGGGGTGATCTTTAAAAAGCAGATCTATCGTAACCTTGGAAAAATGGAGACAGAGGATCAGATCCTCATCGCCAAGGATCTGGCAAAAGCTGATTTCATCGACGAAAACCGCATCGGCATCTGGGGATGGAGCTATGGTGGTTATATGTCAGCATTATGCAAATTTCTTGAACCCGAACTATACAAAACGGCGGTTTCGGTTGCCCCGGTAACTCATTGGAAATATTATGATGCCGCATATACAGAGAGATACATGCAGTTACCAAACGATAATGAAGCCGGCTATGAGGCATTTTCTCCGATAAACCTGGCTGGTGATCTTGAGGGAGATTTTCTCCTGATCCATGCTGCCGGCGACGATAACGTCCATATCCAGAATTCCATGGAATTGGCTAAAGAACTGGTCCAACAGGGAAAAGAGTTTGAGTACTTTGTCTACCCTGAGGGGGCGCATTCAATTAATGTGGGTGAAACCAGGAAGCACGTTTATAACAAGATCGCAGAATACCTTTTAAAGAATCTCTAAAATGAAAATTGCAAGCATGGTCCTGGTGACAGGATTGTTTTTATTCTCTTGCACGGGGTCGGATACCCTTGAGCAAAATGTTGGTGAATTGAAGGATTCCCTTCAGGCTGAGATCATGCGGGTGCATGATGATGTAATGCCAAAGCACCTCGAGCTTCAGAAGCTAAAAAAAGAAGTTGATGCGAGAGCCGAAGAACTCAAAAATGACACACTTCTGGCGAACAACCTCAGCCAGGTGTCTGTTCTTCTGGACAGCGCATATCGCTCTATGAATACTTGGATGTATGAATATGAACCCATGAGCAAGGACATGACCCGGGAAGAGATCATGGACTATTACCGGGTTGAGCGGGAGAAGATCGATGCCGTCAGAGATCTGATGCTCGAAAGTCTGGACAGGGCTATTGAAATCCTTCAGGAGTGAGACATACTTTAAAGTATAATGGCCTGGCGCTTTTTCTGCTGCTGGCCTTGGTCATTTCTTGCGGAAATCCGAAGAAGCTACCGGTCATGGGTCCAAAAACAGTTCTCGAATCGGATACGCTTTACCATACCATTCCCGATTTTGAATTAAAAAATCAGGATGGACAGATCGTTTCCGTAGGAGATATGAAGGGGAAGATCTTCGTGACAGATTTCTTCTTTACCACCTGCCCCTCGATCTGTCCCATTATGAAAACGCAGATGCTCAGGGTCAATGAGAAATTTGGTTCAGTACAGGACTTCGGGATTTACTCGATATCCATCGATCCCAGACACGATACGGTCGAGGTGTTGAAGGAATATTCCGAGCGCCTGGGTGTCGAAAATGAGAGCTGGCAGTTTCTTACCGGTGACCTTGACAGTATTCTTGACCTTGCGCAAAAGGGATTTCTGGTCTCTGCTGCGGAAGATAGCACTGCCCCGGGAGGGTATATTCATAGCGGTGCATTCATTTTGGTTGATAAGGACCTGCGGATCAGGGGGTATTACGATGGTACCAAGGAGTCCAAGGTTGATGAGTTGATGAAGGATATTGCCATTCTTCAAAAGGAATATGAAGGGGTATAGACCGGTTCTTTTCATAATATCCGCCTTTATTCTTTTTCAATGTACCGATGCTAAAAAATTGAAAAAAGACCGTTCGGTCTCTCATGGCCTTGCCTTGTACACTCAGCTTTGTGTTCAATGTCATGGCGAGGACGGAAAAGGTCTTGGAACCCTGTATCCTCCCTTGGCCGGGTCGGATTACATCAGGGAAAACCCTGATTCTCTGGCCTGCATCATCAAATATGGAAAAGATGGCCCCCTGGAAGTCAACGGGGTTCTTTATAACCAACCCATGCCCGGAAACCCATTGTTACTGGACGACGAAGTGGCGCATCTCGTCAACTATATTCAAAATGCATGGGGAAACAAGGGGGAATACATCGCTATTGACAGCATTTCCGCTTCCCTTCAGAATTGCCGCTAGCTTATTTCCTGTGACTCCTCAGAGGTCCGCTGTTTCTGATACAGGCGTTGATAGGGCCCTTCTTCTTTGACAAGTTCATCATGACTTCCGCTTTGAACGATTTCTCCATGATCGATGACGAAAATTCTGTCGGCCAGCTTCACCGATGAGATACGGTGGGAAATGATCAGGGTCGTGATCTTTTCGGAGTATTCCTGAAGGCGGTTCAGAATAGCATTCTCCGTTTCGGTATCTACTGCTGAAAGGCTATCATCCAGGATCAGCAATTTTGGTTTTCGGATCAGGGCTCTGGCGATCGAGGTTCTTTGTTTTTGTCCTCCTGAGAGGGTAATCCCTCGTTCACCGATTTTGGTATTAAAGCCATCAGGGAATTCTTTCACATTATCATAGAGGTCCGCCACCTTGGCTGCGCTTTCCACCTTCTCCTGATCCATTTCCATGTCACCAAAGGACACGTTATTGCCAATAGAATCCGAAAAGAGAAAAACATCCTGCGGCACATATCCCACCTGACTCCGGTATTGGGTGATGTTCAGATCTCTCAGGTCGGTCCCGTCGATCATGATCCTTCCCTTAACCGGGTCATAAAGCCTTAAGAGCAAGTTGGCGATCGTACTTTTTCCGGATCCGGTAGGTCCCACTATGGCCACAGTCTGACCGGATTGAATACTCAGGTTGGCCTTTTTCAGAGCCTCGATTCCGGAATCGGGATAAACAAAATCCACATCCTGGAACTCAATCTCGCCTTGTAGTCTGATTTCCTTGTTTTCGCCTGGAAGAATATCTGTTTGTTGTTTCAGAAAATCATTGAGTCTCTTCTGGCTGGCAGCCGCCCTCTGGATGATACTGCTGACCCAGCCGAGGGCTGTAACCGGCCATACCAGGTAATTGACGTACATTACGAACTCCCCGATATTACCCACTGTAATCGCGCCCCTTCCAACCTCCAATCCGCCAACATAAATGGTGAGGATGGTACTTAGGCCGATCAAGGCCATAATGGTGGGGAAGAAGAATGCATTGACCCTGGCCAACTGGAGTGTTTTAAATCGATAATCATTGCTTTCCCTGGTGAAATCTTCAGCCGATGCATCTTCTCTGACGAATGATTTCAATACCCTGATCCCTGAGAAGGCCTCCTGAACAAAGGTCGATAACCCCGAAAGGCTTTTTTGGATGGCCTCTGATCTTTGGTTGATCATATTGTTCACGAAATAGATCGAGACGGACAGGATGGGAAGCGGTGCGAGAACAAAAAAGGTCAGCCTGCTATTGATGCTGAACATCACTGGTATGCAGATGGCAAAAAGCGATATCATATTCAGACTGTACATGATCGCCGGACCCAGATACATCCTGACCCTGCTTACGTCCTCGGAGATCCTGGCCATCAGATCCCCGGTATTGTTCCTGCGATAAAAGGCCAGGGGAAGGGTCTGGTAATGTTGGTATATCTCGTTTTTCAGATCATACTCGATATGTCGCGATACTTTGATGATGGTCTGACGGGTCAGGAATAAAAATATTCCCCTGAGTACGACCATTAAAAGGATTATGGATCCATATAAAAATGCGCTGGAGACGAAGAGCTCAGCCAACCTGGACCTTTCCTCAAAGCCGTTCAGGAGGCTGTATTCTCGGTATGTTTCTTCCATCAGGTCGAAAGAATGCCTGACCAATGAAGCAGGCATGATCTGAAACACATTGGAAACGCATATAAATACCACTCCGACCAGAATTCGAAAGCGGTATTTGTAGAGATATTTATTGAGGTATTTAAGTTCTTTCAATGCTAACTATAACCTCCGATGAATGGCTTAGGTTCAATTGGCGAA
The DNA here is from genome assembly GCA_028282565.1 of Cytophagales bacterium. GTDB lineage: Bacteria > Bacteroidota > Bacteroidia > Cytophagales > CCMP332 > JANQHS01. Next base: position 7,933 of record JANQHS010000171.1, read on the forward strand.
GGACTAAAAAATGTTAATTTTGCGGTCCAAACGGCTATGGCCTAAGGGACCGCCCTTCGGGTTTTCAATAGGTCACAAATTTAAACTTAATATACTTCCACATGTCAGAAGAATTGTTGGCAACTACAGGCTCCTCTGTAGAACTTTTTGAGGAGGTCGGAAAAATGGGACACGAACAGGTTGTCTTTTGTTCCGATCCGGATACGGGATTGAAAGCGATCATAGGTATTCACAACACCGTTTTGGGACCAGCCCTGGGCGGAACCAGAATGTGGCCTTACAATGACGAAAGGGAAGCCCTGATCGATGTCCTTAGGCTTTCCAGAGGCATGACCTTCAAAGCCGCTATTTCCGGCTTGAACCTTGGTGGAGGAAAAGCGGTGATCATCGGAGACCCGAAATCGCTCAAAAATGAAGCACTTCTGAGAAGATTTGGAAAATTCGTGGACAGCCTGGGTGGCAGATATATTACCGCGGAAGATGTTGGAATGAGCGAAAAGGACATGGAATATCTGGCCATGGAGACAGAGCATGTTACCGGTCTTCCCGAGAAATTGGGAGGCGCTGGTGATCCTTCACCCGTTACCGCATACGGTACCTATATGGGCATGAAGGCAAGTGCCAAAAAGGTATATGGAAGCGACTCACTTGAAGGAAAGGTTGTCGCGGTGCAGGGTGTAGGGCATGTGGGCGCAAATCTTGTCGACCTGCTCATAAAGGAAAATGCGACAGTATTGGTTTCCGACATATTCAAGGAAAAGATTGACCCGGTCGTAGCCAAGCATAAGGTGGATGTGATCTCTCCTCAGGAGATCATGGAATATCCCATGGATATTTATGCTCCCTGTGCTTTGGGTGCTACACTGGACAGCGATTCAATTCCAAAACTGAAAGCTAAAATTGTTGCTGGAGCGGCGAACAACCAGCTTGCCGATGAGGATATCCACGGGCCCATGTGCCGGGAACATGGCATCCTATATGCCCCTGACTTTTTGATCAACGCCGGTGGGTTGATGAATGTATATGGAGAATTGATGGGTTATGACAACGAGATCATCTTTTCCAAGGCTGAAAACATTTACGATACCACCCTATCCATTTTTGATCTTGCGGAAAAAGAGGGCGTTACAACCCAATTGGCGGCCATGAAACTCGCTCAAAAAAGGATAGAGTCTGTTGGGAAGATCAAACTTCCACTTTAAGCGTCTCCACCGGGCATGTTAAATCGAAGCCTCCTTCGCGCCAGGGTATTTCATCGCCTATACGGTCTGAAAGTGGTTTTGGATGGAACACTCTCATCCTACTATGACAGGATAAAAGAAGAGTTTATGTTTGATCCCGAATCCGGGGAAAAACTGGAAGCAGAAATTCACAAGGAGCTAAGTCAGGAGCAGATCGAGAAATTCCTCCAGATGGTCAAACTTGACTCCACAGGTAACAGCAAAGAGGATTCGGATTTTATCAAAGGCCTTTTTCAGGAATACAAGGGCCAACTTGGGGAGGAGTTACCAAGGTCAAGGAAGGCCTTGCTTGAATCTGCCGAAAACGTTGGCCTTGCTTATCTGTCCGTGCTTGATTTTTTGATCGCCTTGGGCGATATGGCTTCCAAGCTCGAACTTGAAAAGGAAAGAAACCTTCCCAAAGGCTTAAGAAACCGCAACCCTTACAAGAATATTAAGGAGAATCCGCTATTGGACGTATTCCGGAGAATGGCACCTTTTTCAGGCAAAAAGGGAATCAAATGGAAAAAAGAAGAAGATTGTACCAGGATGGTATTTCTTGACGCCCTGAAGAATGACGAAGATTTTAAAGGCTACCTTACCCAAGAGCACCCTTCACTTGATCAGCATAGGGATATTCTTTTGCATTTAATTTCAGAGAGGATCTTTTCGCATCAGGGCTTCAATTCAATTTTCGAGGATCGCTTCATCAGCTGGTTTCAGGATAAGAAGATCGTAAGGAACATGGTCCGAAAATTTACCAAGGATCTTGACATTCAATCCGACGAAAATGAACATACTCCGCTTTCTGGAAATTGGGAAGAGGATAAAGCCTTTTTTCTGGAATTATGGGATCATACACTCGAGGATTGGCCGGAAAACGAGAAATTTTTGGCTGAACAAGCAAAAAACTGGGACCCTGAACGAATCGCTTTGGCCGATAAAGTGTTGATCATTATGGGAATGGCAGAGTTTGTCCATTTCCCCAGCATCCCGGTCAAGGTTACAATAAATGAGTATATTGAACTTTCGAAAAAATACAGTACTCCCAATAGCAAAACCTTCGTTAACGGGGTATTGGACAAGGTTTCGGCAAAATGGTTAAAGTCCGGAAAGATCAAGAAGTCCGGACGTGGTTTGATCGATAACAAATAAGATTATGTCTAGCAGAGGAAATGGTTTTCTAGCCTTTTTATTCGGAGCCGGAATAGGTGCGGCTGCCGGTCTTTTATTCGCACCCGATAAGGGTTCTCATACCCG
>JANQHS010000181.1 GCA_028282565.1 Cytophagales bacterium
CTTGAGGTCATCATACTTTTCATAGGGGTTTTTTCCGTAAGCCGTGATCAGTGTTTCACTCTCAGGGTTGGATTTGGCCAGGATCTGGCCTTTGGGGTATTCGTTAAAGAATTCTTCAACAGAGAGTACTTTTGAAGGAAGAATATCAAGCAGTTTGTTGGTCAGTTGCCCCACTATAGCCTCTCCGGTAAACTGCTGCCACCAGCTTTCGGTTTCCGTATCCCACATGATCATATCACTATTTCTCAGCATTCCGGAAACTCCAAATTCCAATGTCTTGTCTTCTCCGTTCACTAAAAGCCTTCTGTCAAAAACGATAGCTGAATTGCAAAGTGGGCAGTAGGAGACAAGAATAGGGATTCCCGATAGCTCGTCGTTGGCAAGTTCATGGAAGGTCAGCATATTCAAGGGGTAGGCTTTGGCCTTTCCATCGATCTCAATGGACACTACAGGTTCCATGGCGTAGTATGTGGTATCCGCTTGGTCCTTCTTCAAAAATTTGGGGTCTTTGAAGACCGGAAAGGCATCACGGTCGAGAAGTGCTTTGATCTCGTACAACTCCACGGAGCGAATGGAGGTATCCGTTTTCCATCTCGGATCAATTCTGTCGGGGTTTTCGATCTGCCCCATGGCGATGATTGGAAGAAGCAGGGCAATGGTCAGGGGCGTCAGTCTTGGAAGCACGCTTAAAAATACTATCTGCCTCGGAAATGGCAATCGGAAACAGATCAAAGTCGCAGGCTCAGATCAATCCAGAACCTCCTTTTTTCTTTCAGCCCGACGCTCCCTTTCCATAGACTGGATCAGCTGACGGAATTTTCTCCTTTGCTCATCATCAAGATTTTGATAGAGGCGATGAAGGTGTTCGTAATGTTGCTTTTCGATCTCGGCTTGAGCCTTCGCAATATCCTCATATACCTCCTCGAGGTTTTGAGAAATGCTATCCTGAAATGCCATTGCCCTCAGCTCCTTTTTCAAGGCTGCTACCCTTTTTTGCTCGGCTTTCATTTTCTCCCTATGGCGTTTTTGAACTTCCCGAAACATTTTTTCCTGCTCCCTGGAGAGATCCAAAGCTCTTTTGAGGGCCTTTTCTGTTCTGGGATGACGATCATGCGAATCCCTATGGAACCTGGGATGCCCATGAAATCTGAAAAGCCAGAATAGCGTAGCAAAATTGATCAGGATCAAGATCGCTATAGCAATCCAAAGGGTCCGTATTTGGGAAAAGAAGCTCATTCCTCAAAGAGGACTATGTCATCTACTCCATCTTCAACGATTCCAAAATCCGCAGCGAGGTCGATCTCATTTCCATCATTGGAGAAAGAGACGCTGGCAATGCAGAAAACATTCACCACAACAACCAGAGCCACAATGATCATCGGTCTAAGCTCGGCCATCCCCCATTTAAGAAGGGTTTTCTCATTTGAACCATCGCGCCTGGCACGGATCCTCGTCATGAGATAGGGTTTTGGAGGAACCTGCTTTATTTCAGAAAAGAATTGATCAAGCTTATCCATTATTCTTTGATTAGTCCTTCTTTTTTTGCGAGTTTCTTTAGTCTGTTTTTCGCCCGAAAGATCAGGGATTCAACGGCCGAAATGGAGAGATCCATGATCTCTCCGATATCCTTTTGTTTTACCCCGTCGATCTTGTTCAGCGTAAATGCGATCCTCTGAGATCTGGGCAGATCTCTGATCTTTTGGAAGACCCAATTTTCCAGCTCCTTATTCCTGTCCTCGACTCCTGGGTGTGAAACATTCTTCATCCAATAGTTCTTTTCTTCAAGGTTTGCCAAATGGAGGGAGTCCATGATGAGTATTCTCTTTCTGCGTCTTTCAAAGTTCAAACTCTTGTTCACTGCGATACGATATACCCAGGTCCATAGGCTCGACCTACCCCTGAACTGGTCGACTGATTCAAAAACCTCGATAAAAACCTCTTGAGTGAGATCATCGGACCATATTGGGTCACGGACAAAACTCAGGCAAAGGTTGTAAACACCCTTGGCGTATTTGTCAACAAGATATTCAAAGGCTTGATGATCACCCTGCTGAAGCTTTTGAAGCAATTCTTCATCCCTCATCCATGGATTAACGGATCAGCACCCGTCAAATTCAATCAGCTTCGTGTTCTTGTTCCATATCACCATACTTCTGATGATGATATTTTTTCCCATGCATTTGGCGCATCTCCTTTCTGAGAGCATGCCTTTTTTTGTGGTACTCTTTCATTTCCCCATGCATCTTTTGGCGATTTTCCTCCAGCGCCGCAAATTGTTCCTTGGTCAGGATCTCCTTTACTGCTTGTCTCTGGTCCAACCTCTTTAGCTCCATTTCCGTCCTAAGTGCGTTGGACTCTCTGATCATATTTTTCATTTGCTCCATGTCCTCACTTTCTGCATCCCTGAGTGCTCTCATCTGCTTCCTCACCTCCCTCATCTTCTCCCTCATCGGATCCATTTCGGACTTGTTTCTTTTTTCCATTGCCTGAAGTTCGTTTATCTGTTCCTGAGTGATGTCAGGAAGGTTTTCGATGGCTTCTTTGTGCATCCTTTGCATTTCCTCGGCGCGGCTCAATCTCTCTTCCTGGGCTTCCTGAGCATTTGCAAACAATGCCACTCCAATTGACAAAATCGCTAAGACTATAACTCGTTTAAACATGATTTTCTTCTTTAGTTTCGATGATTAGACAATCATCCCTGAAAAACCTTGCGGTCAGCCGGAAATTTTTTTCAATTCTGAAAATGTTTCCATGCCCTTCCAAAAATCCGTCTCGGTGACCTCGTTGTTAAAATTGCTCTCCCCAATGCTCGTCATGAAACTCATCAGAATTTTTTCTCCTTCGTTCTTTTTATCATGCTTCATGATCTCGTAGATCCTTAGCAGGTCTTCACGATCGAAAACAGGCATATCATAATTCCTCAGAATTTTGTTTGCAAAGGTTTTCAGCTCTTCAATTTCGAGGATACCCATTTGACATGCAATGGATGATTCCACCAGCATTCCAATAGCTACACAATAACCATGACTTTCTGGATCGCCCTTTTTCATGAAATATGTCTCCATGCCATGACCAAATGTATGGCCGAAGTTCAGGATTTTTCTCAAGCCCATTTCTTCGGGATCTTCTTCTACGACCTTTTTCTTGATCTCAATGGATCGCTCAAGGATCGAACCCCAGTCAAGGATTTGGTCGGGGCTCATGTTCAATTCAAAAAAGAACTCCCTGTCCTTGATCGCCGCATGTTTTAGGATCTCTGCATAACCGTTGAATATCTCTTCGTCGGGTAGGGCCTTGAGAAACTTTGGTTCAACAATGATCAACTCAGGATGCGAGAAGGATCCGATCTGATTCTTCAGGCCCTGAAAGTTGATCCCCAATTTCCCACCAATAGCGGCATCGGTCATGGCTAATAATGTGGTGGGTATATTGATGAAATCCAGACCTCGTTTGAAATTGCTGGCCGCAAATCCGCCTACGTCTCCAAGCACACCGCCGCCTATGAGTATGATCAGACTTTTGCGATCGATCTTCAGATCAGAGAACTTGGTCCATAGTTTTTCGCAAAAAGCCAGGTCTTTTGTCTGCTCGCTGATCGACAGTGGCATCACCTTACCCAGAGATCCCTGATCAAGGGTATGAAGAAGTGCTCCCAGGGCTTTCTTATCTACGAGGGTCAAAACCTTGGAATAATTTGAACCTTTCAGAAAGTCTTTAAGCCTTTTGTTAGAATCGCCAGCGATATGGATTTCCGGTAGCATTTCAAGTATTTTTCAGCCGGCAATTTTCGGATACAAATTCAATTTCTTTTGGTAAATTTTGGCCTGACCCCAAATATATAAGGCTTTGATTTCATTTTCCGATACTTCGGTTGCATTTGCGAACCGTTCCAATGCCGAACTGCTGATCGCGGAGTTGATCTTTCGATCATTCAATAGCCCATTTCTTGTAAAAATGGGCTCAGATACCCTTCTGTCCATGTTGAGGTTGGGAATCCCGGTAAAGGGATTGGTCAGGTATACGGTTTTCCGCCAGTTCTGTGGTGGGGAGAATATTGCTGATTCCCTTCCGGTGGTCAATGCCCTGGGAAAAAACAGGGTAGGGTCGATTCTCGACTATTCCGTTGAAGGCGAAAAAACTGAGGATGGATTTGGGCAAGCCGCAGAAGAAATTAAAAGGACCATAGCTGAGGCGGGAAAGAATCCCAACATTCCGTTCAGCGTATTTAAAATGTCCGGAGTCGCTGACGTAGAACTTTTGGAAAAGATCCAATCCGGTGTTGCACTCACGGATCAGGAAGAGCCATCATACCGGAAGATCAGGGAAAGGGTCAACTCGCTTTGCAAAACAGCCCATGACAATGGTGTTCGCATCTTCATCGATTCCGAAGAAACCTGGATCCAGGATGTGATC
>JANQHS010000232.1 GCA_028282565.1 Cytophagales bacterium
GGCATTACCGGGCACTACACTTTATCCTACAGGGCATGAACCCATCAAGATCAAAAAGGCCAAGATCAGGGGTTCGGAATCCAATGGGATGATTTGTTCCGAAGCGGAAATAGGGATTAGCGATAATCATGATGGGATCCTTGTTCTTACGGATGAAGCAAATTCCGGTGCGGAGATCAAGGATATACTGGATGATTATCAGGATACCGTTTTTGAGATCGGCCTTACACCGAATCGTGGAGATGCCACATCGCATTTCGGTGTAGCAAGAGACCTCAAGGCTTTCTTTAAAAGAGATATTAAAGCACCGCAATCTTCAGTGGATCCGGGAGCGGTAAAAGCCGATTTTAAGGTTTCCGTTCAAGATCCCCAGAAATGCCCAAGATATGCCGGGGTAATACTCAAGAACCTGAAAAACCGGCCCTCGCCTCAATGGATGCAAAATCGTTTGAGGGCTTTGGGGCTCTCACCCCTAAACGCTGTCGTCGATATCACAAATTATGTCATGCATGATCTGGGCCAGCCCCTGCATGCATTTGATCTGGCAAAAGTACAGGGTAGAGAGATAGTCGTGAGGGTAGCAAAAAAGGGTGAAAAACTTGTTACGCTGGACGGAGAGGAAAGAGACCTACTTGAGGAGGACCTGATGATATGCGATTCCAAAAAGCCCATGTGCATTGGTGGTGTTTTCGGAGGTATTGATTCAGGAGTCAGTGATTCCACGACAGAAATTTTTCTTGAAAGTGCCTGTTTTAGTCCGGTTTCGATCAGGAGATCTTCAATGGCCCACCAACTGAAAACAGATGCCGCATATCGTTTTGAAAGGGGTACCGATCCTGAAGGTGTCATTCCGGCGCTAACCAGGGCAATAGAATTGTTCAGGGAAATACTGGGAGCAGATGTTGATTCTGAAATTATCGACATCTATCCTGATCCGATCCGACCAAGGAGAATTGAGGTCAACAAGGAGAAATTCTGGACCAATATCGGTCACCGCATAGAGGAAGCGGAAGTTGTCGGAATTCTGGAAAGCCTGGATATCTTGCTCATTGATAATTCAGAAGGATCCTGGACTTTTGAGGTCCCTTCATACCGTACCGAAGTTGTCGAGGACGCTGATATTTATGAGGAATTCCTCAGGATCTTCGGGTTCAATAATATTCCCTTGGGAGAGGAGATCGGAAGTACTTACTTCGCACATTTCCCTGAGCATACGATCGATGAGTTCAATAAGAGCGCCATTGGTTTTTTTACTGCACGCGGGTTTTGGGAAGTGATCAACAATTCGATATCTAACCCCAGAGATCAGGGACATGTCGACCCTGATTTTGATCAGGATTCGGTTAGCTTGTTGAACCCTCTCAGCATGGATCTAAGTCATATGAGGACTTCTATGCTTCCTGGCTTGATGGAAAACCTGAACCGCAATACCAACAGGAAATCGGAAAACAATAGCCTGGTTGAGAAAGGAAAAGTATACAGGAGAGCTAAGCAAGGGTTTGTGGAATTGGACTACCTGGCATTTGTGCGGGAAGGCAAATTGAATTTCGACACCTGGAGTGATCCCGAAAGGAAGCTTAGGCTTGATGATATCGCTCAGCCGCTTTCCGACTATCTCCTTTCGATTGGCGTGCAGGATCTGGATATTACCGAGGGCAACAATCCGGGCCTGGAGGCAGGGGGCTATGACCTTATTTCCTCTGGCGTACATGTGGGAATTTTCGGGGAGGTTAAAGGGTCGGTAAAAAAGGCATGGAGCATTGACAGTCCGGTTTTCTATGGAGAACTGAAGCTCGAGTCATTGTTCGAGATCTTTTCCAAAAACCAATCAGAGTTCCGTGAACTCTCAAAATTCCCAATTGTAAGAAGAGATCTTTCACTGGTGATCGATGAAGGAACCACCTACAAGATGATCAGCGATATAGTGAAAAAGCGTACCGGCACTTATCTGAAAAAGCTGGATTGTTTTAGTATTTTTAGAGGTAAGCCGTTGGAGGAAGGAAAGAAATCCTATGCGATAAGCTTTTATCTGGAAAGAAATGACAGGACTTTCAACGATGAAGAGTTGGATACTATTTTGGAGGGGTTGATCGGAGATTTTGAGAAGAACCTAAATGCTGTGATTAGAAGATGAACCTTGATGACCTGAACAAGAAGTTCGAAAAGTTTAAAAGAGAGTTTATAGAGCTTAAGAAGAAAAGCGATGGATTGGCATCGGTGAATGAAAACCTCAGGCAGGAGATCACCAGATTAAAAGCCGAAATTCATGACAATCAGGCAACTTTGAAAGGGTTTCAAAATCAGACGAAAATTGATAAAATTGTGAACGAGTTGGAGAGTGAGGAGGGTAAAAAAATTGAATTAAAACGCCTTTTGGATCAATATATAGAGGAGATAGATGGGTGTATTGAAATCTTGAAAAACGCTTGATGGAAACCCTATCGATTAAAATAAAGATCTCCGACCGCGAATATCCGCTGAAGATTGAGGCGAGTGAGGAAGAGGGAATTCGCAAGACGGCAAAACTGATCAACGAAAAGCTTAAGGCCTTTAAAGACCAATTTGGTATAGAGGACAAACAAGACCTCTTGGCAATGGTACTGTTTGAGACCATGGTCGATGTTGAGAAATATGAAACCAGCCTAGGGAATATTGAGTCTTTTCTTGATGAGCAAATCAGTGCTCAGGAAAGTTCTTGACTTTTTCCATATACCATTCCCCTTCTCTTTCTCTTTTAAATAGATCAGTATGGAAGCTATGAATACGGTCGTCGTTGGGATAGTGGGGCTTGGCGCAGGTATAGTCCTTGGAAGGTTTCTGTTGACCTTCCTCTGGAAATCTCAGGAAAAAAGGGCCGAAGTGAGAAGTCAGCAAATCATTTCCGAAGCGGAAATCAAGGCTGAAGGTGTCAAACAGAAGAAGATCCATGAGGCTCGCGAGAAGTTTCATAAAATGAAACAGGATGTGGACAGGGACCTTAACAAAAGAAAGGAATCACTTCGGGAGTCCGAGAGCAAGGTCAAATCGAAGGAATCACAGATAGCACAGAAGATTTCAGAGAACTCAAGGAAAGAGGCGGAGTTGGAAAGCCAAAAGGAAAATATCTCGGCTCAACTGGAGATCCTAAGAAAAAGGAAATCGGACCTGGAGAGGATCAGGTTAGAACAGGTCAATAAGCTCGAAAGTATATCTCATCTCACGGCCGAAGAAGCCAGGGAGCAATTGGTCAAAACGCTTCGTGATGAAGCCCAGACAAAGGCCTCAGCTTATATCAAGGATATTGTAGATGAATCCAAGTTGAAGGCTGCCAAAGAATCAAAGCGGATCATTTTAAGTACAATCCAGAGGGTCGCTGCCGAAGTTACCATCGAGAACTGTGTTTCCGTATTTAATCTTGACAGCGATGATATCAAGGGAAAGATAATCGGTAGAGAGGGTAGGAATATCCGTACACTTGAATCAGCTACCGGGGTGGAGATCATCGTTGATGATACGCCCGAGGCCATCATCATTTCAGGGTTTGATCCAGTGAGAAGAGAGATTGCGAGGTTATCGATGCACAGATTGGTTGCAGATGGACGCATCCATCCGGCGAGGATCGAGGAAGTGGTGAGCAAAACCCGAAAGGATATAGAAAATGAGATCATAGAGATTGGAGAAAGAACAGTGATCGACCTTGGTATCCATGGTTTGCATCCCGAACTGATCAAGTATGTCGGGCGCATGAGGTTTCGCTCCTCCTATGGGCAGAATCTGCTTCAGCATTCGCGAGAAGTAGCAAATCTATGTGCTACTATGGCCAGTGAACTGGGCCTGAATCCAAAGCTTGCCAAAAGAGCAGGGCTATTGCATGATATTGGAAAAGTCCATCCCGATGAAGAAGAGATGCCTCATGCCCTGGTGGGGATGAAACTTGCGGAAAAGTACAAGGAGAAACCACAGGTCTGCAATGCGATCGGGGCTCATCACGATGAAATTGAGATGACTTCATTGCTTTCCCCGATCATTCAGATCTGTGATTCAATCTCCGGCTCAAGACCGGGAGCCCGAAGGGAGATACTTGATTCATACATCAAGAGGTTGAAGGATCTTGAGGAGACAGCCCTGGCTTTCGACGGGGTTGAACAATGTTATGCGATCCAGGCCGGCAGGGAATTGCGGGTAATCGTGGACTCTGATTCAGTGCCTGATCAAAAGGCAGAAGAACTCTCTATTGATATTTCTGAAAAGATCCAGAACGAAATGCAATATCCCGGGCAGATCAAAGTGACGGTGATCAGAGAAAAAAGGGCAATATCTTTTGCAAAATAGTCCTATGCCTTTCCCAAGGCCTTGAGTAGGGTTGATCCGATCTCAGCAGGTGATTCAACAACGTGGATCCCGCATTCTCTCATAACCTTCATTTTGGCCTCTGCAGTGTCGTCAGCTCCACCGATGATCGCCCCCGCATGTCCCATCCTTCTTCCCGGAGGTGCCGTTTGGCCTGCAATAAAGCCCACAACGGGTTTGTTTCCATTTTCTTTGATCCACTTGGCTGCATTGGATTCCATATTTCCGCCGATCTCACCGATCATGATGATCGCTTCGGTTCCCGGATCATTCATCAATAGTTCAACTGCATCCTTAGTTGTTGTGCCTATAATCGGGTCTCCGCCAATTCCAATGCAGGTACTCTGGCCCAGGCCTGCTTTGGTGACCTGATCTACGGCCTCATAAGTCAGTGTGCCTGATCTCGATACAATTCCGATCTTTCCGGGATTGTGAATAAAACCGGGCATGATCCCAACCTTGGCCTCGCCAGGCGTGATAACGCCGGGACAATTGGGACCGACCATTCTTACATCTCGGCTCTTCAAAAATTCTTTGACCATCACCATGTCCTTGGTAGGTATACCTTCCGTAATCGTGACGATGACCTTGATCCCGGCATTCGCCGCTTCCATAATGGCATCGCCGGCAAACGGAGGCGGAACAAAAATGACTGAGACATCGGCACCGGTCTGATCAACGGCTTCTTTTACAGTGTTGAATACAGGTCTTTCAAGGTGTGTTTGTCCCCCTTTTCCGGGCGTGACCCCGCCAACCACGTTCGTTCCGTATTCAATCATTTGGCCGGCATGGAAGGTGCCCTCAGAGCCTGTAAAACCCTGAACAATTACCTTAGAATCTTTATTGACCAGTACACTCATTTCACTCGATTTTTGAAGGCCACAAAAATATGTGAAAATGGTCCTCTGGCAAAAGGGAATTCCAGAAGAATGAATTACTGAATGGGGTACTCATAAAAGTAGTTGAATCTTAATATTGCAGTTCTATTCATCATTGAATGAAGGATAAAAAGATCACGATCGCCATAGATGGTCCTTCCGGGAGTGGTAAATCCACTACGGCCAAAATAGTCGCTCGGAAACTGGGGTACAGGTATATTGATTCCGGGGCGATGTACCGGGCTGTGACCTGGTATTTTTTGAGCTCTGCTCTAAACTGGAAATCAGCTGAGCAGCTTGATCAGGGCCTGAGTAAAATCGACATAGATATCCGGCTGGGGCAAAATGATGAACCCATGACCTATTTGAACGGCGTCCTTGTAGAAAGGCAAATCAGATCCATGCCCGTTTCGGACAATGTCTCCGAAGTGAGCTCACTTCCGGAGGTACGAAAAGCAATGGTTGATCAACAACGAAAAATGGGCCAGGAGAAAGGGGTCGTTATGGATGGCAGGGATATCGGGACCAATGTATTTCCGGATGCCGAGTTGAAAATATACCTGGTAGCAGATACTGAGGTGCGGACAAAAAGAAGGCTAAAGGAACTTCATGAAAGGGGTGTCGAAGCGAGTCTGGATGAAATTCGCAGGAATATAGAGATGAGGGACAGGGAGGATTCAAGTCGCGTGCTGAACCCCTTAAGAAAGGCTGGCGATGCAATAGATCTGGACTCTTCAAACCTTTCCATTCAAGAACAGGTTAATTTTGTAGTAGAAAAAGCTCAGGAAACCATTCATAGGAAATAATGGAAGTTACTATTGATTCTAAATCGGGTTATTGTTTCGGAGTGGAATATGCGATCCAAATGGCGGAAGATGAACTGAATTCTTCAGGGAATTTGTACTGCCTTGGGGATATCGTGCACAACGACAAGGAAGTTGAGCGTTTGGAAAATCTGGGATTGAAGGTGATAGACCGGGAAGATCTTGAGGACTTACATGATGCCAAAGTATTGATCCGGGCTCATGGAGAACCCCCGGAGACTTACAAACTGGCGCTGGACAACAATATTGAGTTGATTGATGCATCTTGTCCTGTCGTGTTGAAACTTCAAAACCGAGTCAGGAATTCCTTCGATAAGGCAGTGGACAAAGAAGGTCAGCTCGTCATATTTGGTAAGCCGGGTCATGCTGAAGTTATCGGTCTCTCCGGGCAGACAAATCAGGAAGCTATTGTGGTTTTTCAGGATGAAGATCTTGAAAAAATTGACTTTGAAAGGCCGATAACACTCTATAGTCAGACCACCAAAAGCACCAAGGCTTTCTATGAGATGGGTGAAAAGATCAAAAACGAGATCGAGAAAAGGAATCCGGATGCTGATCTGGAGGAACACTTCGAGCTAAATGATAGCATTTGCCGGCAGGTTTCCAATAGAGAGCCTCAGCTTAAGGTTTTTTCAAAAGAACAGAACGTGATTGTGTTTGTTGCCGGTCAAAAGAGTTCCAATGGCAAAGCACTGTACTCAGTCTGCAAAGCTGAGAACGAAAGAAGTTACTATATCCAGGGGCCGGAAGATGTAGATCCCGGTTGGTTTAGGCCCGGAGACAGGGTAGGTGTTTGTGGAGCGACATCGACCCCAATGTGGTTGATGGAAGATGTGTCCAAAGCCATTCAAAGGCTCTGAACATCTTTTTAGGGCGGGTTTTTATTTTTTTATTCTCCCGAAACACTTAAAGCTGAGTTATTATTTTTTCTAAATTTGCCCCTGTTTTTTTCGACCCCAATAATTCTTTATGTCCCAAATCATACGGCTTAAAAAAGGCTTCGAGATAAACCTTGCCGGTGAAGCAAAGAAGGAGGTTGTCTCCGTGCAGCAACCAGAGACTTTTTCTGTAAAACCTACAGATTTTCCGGGTGTTCAGCGTCCAAAAACGCTTGTCAAGGTTGGCGATAATATCAAAGCAGGAACTCCTGTTTTTATGGGAAAAAATTATCCTGAGGTAAACTTTGCCGCACCCGTGAGTGGCGAGGTCGTTGAAGTGGTCAGAGGCGAAAAAAGAGCTCTTCTTGAGATCAGGATACTCGCGGATTCCAATTTGGAATATGAAGAAAACAAAACCTTCACTCCATCAGATATCGGCAATGCTAATTCCGAGGAACTCAAAGACCAATTGGTTAGATCCGGGGTGTGGCCGTTCCTTGTTCAAAGACCGTTCGCTGTGGTGGCAGATCCCCAAGAAAAACCCAGGGCCATATTTATTTCCGGATTTGACTCTTCACCTCTGGCGGCTGACTATGGTGTCACTCTGAAGGGGCAGGAAAAGTACTTTCAAGCAGGTGTGGAAGCACTTGCAAAACTTACGGATGGACAGGTTCACCTATCTGTTTCCGGAGATCGGGAAGTGCCATCGGTTTTCTCCCAAATTACCGGAATTCAATCCCACAAGTTTACCGGGCCGCATCCCAGCGGAAATGTTGGTGTTCAAATACATCATATCGACCCGCTGGTCAAAGATGATCTGGTGTGGACCATCAAGCCCTTTGGAGTCGTTGTGATCGGAAAACTTCTTTTGGATGGCAAATACGACGTTTCAAAAACCATTGCTTTTGCTGGTTCAAGTGTAAAAAATCCTGCCTATCTGGAAACCTATTCCGGGGCCAGGGTTGACAAATTTCTTTCTGGCAATCTTCATGATGATCATTGCCGTGTGATTTCCGGGAACGTGTTGACAGGTGAGTCCATTGGCAGGGAAGGTTATCTGGGATTCTATGACGATCTGATCACTGTTATTCCCGAAGGAGATCAGGAGCGTTTTTTCCTCACAAGCGGATGGCTGGGGCTCATTGCGAATAGATTGTCATTTCACAGAGCATTTGGATTGGTTTCCTTTTTGAACGGGAAGAACAAAAAGTACAAACTCGACACCAATGTGAATGGTGAGGAAAGGCCCTTCGTTCAAACGGGAGCCTTTGAAAAGGTAGTTCCGATGGACCTTTATCCGGTATATCTTCTCAAGGCGATCATGGCCGAGGACTTTGATGAAATGGAAGCCCTCGGTATTTACGAAGTGGCAGAAGAAGACCTCGCGCTTTGCGAGTTTATTGATGTATCCAAAACGCCCGTTCAAAAGATCTTGAGGCAGGGTATAGATTTAATGATGGAAAGCTGATATGAAATTCCTTCAGGACATATTTGATAAGATGGAGCCCAACTTCGAGAAGGGCGGAAAGTTTGAGAAGTTCTACCCCCTGTGGGAGGCTCAAAGAACATTCATCTTCACACCAAAGATCACCACACCTGCCAAGGGGGCTCAGATACGTGATGCCATAGATCTGAAAAGGATGATGTTTACCGTGGTCATTGCTATGATCCCCTGCTTATTGTTCGGGATCTGGAACACGGGGCATATGCACTTTCTTTCTGCCGGCCAGGAAGCTTCGCACCTGGACAAGGTCATTCACGGGGCTATACTTGTCATACCCATTGTATTGGTTTCTTACATAGCGGGCGGGCTTGTAGAGGTTGCATTTTCTATTCTAAGAAATCATCCGGTAACGGAAGGTTTTCTGGTTACAGGGATGCTGATACCCTTGGTTGTGCCTCCAACAATACCCTTATGGCAGGTCGCGGTGGGAACAATATTCGCCGTTGTGCTGGCCAAGGAAATTTTTGGGGGTGTAGGGATGAATGTTTTAAATGTGGCCTTAACGGCCAGGGCTTTCTTGTTTTTTGCCTATCCCACTGAGATTTCGGGTTCCGAAGTATGGATCGCAACCGGAGAGGAAGTGGTTCAGGGTTACTCCGGTGCTACAGCGCTAGGTATAGCCGCTGAATTTGGTACAGGTGAAAATCAGGTCCCGGTACTTGAGGCTTTGGCGAATTCCTTCGCACCTGATCTGTATTCACTAAAAAGCATGTTCATCGGAACCATTCCAGGATCCATTGGGGAGACCAGTGCATTGATGTGCATACTTGGTGCGATCGTGTTGTTGATCACGGGTGTTGGAAGTTGGAGAATTATGTTGAGTATGCTGGTTGGTGGAATTGTGATGGGACTAATACTCAATTTGTTCGGATCCAACGAGTTCATGAAACTGCCCTTTTATTATCATTTGGTTATGGGTGGTTTTGCTTTCGGACTGGTATTCATGGCCACAGATCCTGTAACTGCATCTCAGACGAATACAGGAAAATGGATCTATGGATTTTTCTGTGGGTTCTTTGCGTTGTTGATCAGGGTTCTGAATCCTGCTTACCCTGAAGGTGTGATGCTAGCTATTCTATTGATGAACGTTTTTGCTCCATTGATAGATTACTACATAGTGGATGCTAACAAAAAAAGAAGATTGAAGCGTGCAACAGTCTAATTTATATATCGTCATTTTTTCTACGGTCCTCACAATTGTATTGGGGGGATTGCTTGCTCTTGCCGCCGTGGCGCTGCGCCCGGAACAAAAGAAGCAAGAAGATATGTTCAGAAAGAAGTCTATTCTCAGTTCTGTGATGACAGTAGAGAAAGGGTCGGATATACTTCAGATCTACGGAGATAAGATCAAATCCTACGTTGTGGATTATGATGGAAACGAAGTTAAAGAGCTTGAGGGGAAACCAATTGTTGCTGAGAATGTTCCTATAAACAAGGAGTTTAAAAAGAGTCCTGAAGAGAGGCTATATCCGGTTTTTGAAATGACGGATGGATCCGGAGGGGTTGAGGCCTACATCCTTCCGATTTACGGAAATGGATTGTGGGACAAAATCTATGGTTATCTTGCCCTGGATAAAGATTGTAATACGATCAAAGGAGTTGTTTTTGATCATATTGGCGAAACACCGGGCTTGGGAGCAAGGATTACGGAAAAGGAGTTTCAGGCTCGCTTTAAAGGTAAAACCATTAATAATGACAACGGACAAGTGATTGGTGTAACGGTTCTGAAAGGAGAGTCAACCAACCCCACAGACCCTCATCAGGTTGATGGTTTGTCGGGAGCAACGATCACGGCCAAAGGTGTCGAGAGCATGATCCTGTCATATATGGAGCATTATCAAGGATTTTTGAGAAAAGTGAAATCTTCGGATTTGAGCTATGTAAACCAGTAAGATACTATGAGCGAAGTAGCTGAAAATATAAAGACCACAGAAACCGTTGCGGTTCAACCCAAAAAACCGGCTGAGCCCCTATTGAGTAAAAGGAGGAAAAGGCTGATGTCCGATCCTCTTGACGAAGATAATCCGATCACGGTTCAGGTATTGGGGATTTGTTCTGCCCTCGCTGTAACGACACAAATGAAACCCACCCTTGTCATGGCTATAGCTGTGATTTTTGTGATCGTATTCGCCAATCTGATCATCTCTGTTCTAAGAAATCTTATTCCCAACAGGGTAAGGATCATCGTTCAACTTTCAGTGATCGCCTCCCTTGTGGTTTTGGTGGATCAGGTACTGAAAGCCTACTTCTTCGACGTATCCAAACTCCTGTCGGTTTTTGTTGGACTCATCATTACCAATTGCATAGTAATGGGACGACTTGAGGCTTTCGCCATGGGTAATAAGCCTTATGATTCAATTCTCGATGGCCTGGGAAGCGGACTGGGATATTCCTGGATCATTCTGGCCGTGGCATTTTTCAGGGAGCTTTTCGGCTCAGGTGCGGTTTTTGGTTTCCCTGTTTTTGAGAGTCTAGGATTGGCTTATGAGAATAACGGTCTTATGGTTAATTCCATCGGTGCGTTTTTGATCATCGGTTTGATCATATGGGCACAGCGATGGAGAAACGGTTACGTAGAACATAACTAATAAGAAATGGAGCTTGTTAATCTAGGTATACAATCGATCTTCATTAAGAACATGATCTTCTCCTATTTTTTGGGGATGTGCTCTTATCTGGCTGTGTCCAAGAAGGTTTCTACCGCCATGGGTCTTGGATTGGCGGTCATTTTTGTTTTGACCATTACCGTACCCGCCAATTGGCTGATCAGAGAATTTATCTTGAAAGAGGGAGCATTGATCTGGATCAGCGCTTCATTTGAAACCGTTGATCTGAGTTTCCTTAGCTATATCATGTTTATTGCTGTGATCGCCTCAATGGTTCAATTGGTAGAAATGTTCATAGAAAAAACCAGCCCGGCTTTGTATGGTTCGCTTGGTATCTTCCTTCCGTTGATCGCGGTGAATTGTGCTATTCTGGGTTCTTCCCTCTTCATGGTTACCTATGATTACAACTTTGTGGAGTCCACGGTTTTTGGGTTTTCTTCGGGAATCGGTTGGCTTCTGGCGATCATTGCCATTGCCGCTATCCGGGAGAAGTTGAAGTATTCTAATGTACCGGATCCCCTCAAAGGTCTGGGGATTACGTTTATTATTACAGGGCTGATGGGTATAGCGTTTATGGCATTTATGGGCATATCCCTGTAAAAGACTTCCGAAATTTGAAGTTTTAGACCTTTCAAATAAAAAACAGAGACTTTTCGATTGTCCTGATTAGCTTTGGACCTCTTTTGAAATTTATGAGGAGATTATCTGCGTTTATCTTTTGTACCCTAACCATTTGGGGTTGTTCGACCGATGTGGACGTCAATGCTCCATTTGTGGAAACTCCAATCATTTATTCAGTTCTGAATTCCGATGATAGCATTCAAGCCATCAGAATCCAAAAAGCATTTTCCGGAGAAAATGGGAACGCCTTGGAATTATCCCAGGATCGTGATCAGATCTATTATGATCCCAGTATTGTCTCGGTCCGGTTGGAACTCACCGATCCCACACTGCAAAACCAAGTGGTTTTTGTCGATACCCTTCAATACACGATTTGCGATACATGTAAGGACGAAGGAGATTTTTATTCTGATTCGGTTCCGGTATACCTGACCACCAAGCCATTGCCAATTGATCCGGCCTCAGATGACCCGCTTGATGCATTCATCTTTTTTATGAATCAGGAGTCCGGATTGGAGGCTACTGCCGAAACAAATTTGGTTCCTTGTTTTTCCATCAAATTACCGCAGTTCCGTTGCAACAATATCACATCTAGCCCCAGGATGATATTTGATGAAATTGAGTTGGCTTTCAATGGTCCTGAAAATGGTGCTCTGTCACTGGTTACAATGATTGTTCTCTATTTTGAGCAACCTATAACCGGTGGGAATCCCCTGGAAAAAACCACCGAATCCGAACCCTGGATCATGGTGAACAATTTCCCATTGACCAAGGGAGAAGGATTTGAGTATGAATTCAAATTTGATACCCTCGCATTCGGAAATTATCTGAATGGTGCTGTAGA
>JANQHS010000254.1 GCA_028282565.1 Cytophagales bacterium
CATTTCAATGCTCTTCTCCACCAGTTCATAACCTTCAAATTGAACCTGTCTTCTTCCGACATCAAGTGATCCCAGGATCTGGTAGTTGGGAGAGGTGGATGTATGCGTCATGTATGCTTCATGCAAAGACTCCTCGACACCCTTCCTGTAATTCTGATCAAAAATATGGATCATGGAACCCTGTCTCAACGAAGAGAGCGTTTTGTGGGTAGATTGGGTCGAATAAACCCTGATCTTCACTTTGTCCGGATCGGGATATTGTCTCAGTTCATTTTTCTTCAGGGATCTGTATTGCTTTCGATAGGATTCCGATGCATATTTTTTTGCCAGTTTTTTTGCGACGAACATGGCGGTTCTTTGCATATAGGTATAGGTGAATCTTGCAAAAGCAAACCAAGCCTCATCCCATAAAAAAATCATATCCGGCTTGATCGCAAGCACCTCCTCCATGACCCGTTCAACATTGTACACCATGCCGTCAAAAGTGCAATTGGTCAACAATAGCATCTTCACGGAATCAAGCCTTCCGGCATCTTTGAGCTTTAACAGTTTGGCCTTGATATGATCGATGGGAACAGCCCCATACATGGAATACTCCTGAATATGATAGGAGTCCAGGTATACGGGAAAGGCTCCAGTCAATACCAGGCCATAATGATGCGATTTATGACAGTCCCGATCGATCAGTACCAGATCCCCGGGCTTAACCAATGCCTGAAGGACAATTTTATTGGCCGTAGAGGTTCCGTTAGTCACAAAATAAGTATGCTGAGATCCGTAGGCCTTTGCTGCCATTTCCTGAGCCTGCTTCATGGTTCCCGTGGGTTGAAGCAATGAATCAAGGCCACCGGTTGTTGCTGAGGTTTCTGCCAGAAAAATATTGCGGCCATAAAAATCCCCAAAGTCCCGGATCCATCTCGACTTGAAGACGGAGTTGCCCCTGGAGATCGGCATGGCATGAAATACACCCGTTGGTTTCTTACTATACTCTACCAATGCGGAGAAGAATGGGGTATTGAATCTTTCCTTTATCCCACGGATAATACTCAGGTGTAATTCCTGCAGGTCCTCGCGCCGATAGAATATCCTCCTGAAGCAATCCAGCATGGTATCATCAATATCCGAAACCGATTTGTCCGTGACATAGTAAAGATCTATTTCCGGTCTGAAAACCTTGATCACCTTACCCAGGGCAATTCCAAACTC
>JANQHS010000272.1 GCA_028282565.1 Cytophagales bacterium
ATCGGAAAAACCTTTGAAAGCAATAAGGCCTACAGATCGAAAGAATATTGCCTGAATCTCATGGAAGTAGACCTGGACAATTCCTCCCTGAACGGAAAACAGGTGAAACTGCTGGAAGCCCAGGGTCCATGCCGTAAATCGACAGATCTGGACTATGCCCTGTCGAACAACGACCTGATGGTATTTCAAAACAGCTCTTGCCGGCTTCTTGAGGTGGACCTTGAAAATGAATCTGTCAAAGAGGAGATCGCCCTATCCGATGCCGATGACTGGGATTTCTTTTATGACCATATCTCCAAGAAGAAATATCTGGTCAAGGTTCCCAAGGCCAGGAAAGAGAAAGTCGAACTATACCTTCTGGGAAATCAAAATCAGCTGATCCTCAAGGAATCCCTGGACGAAATACCCTTCGGGATCGTTGATAATCGAATTCATACGGTCAAAAAGGAAAAGGATCAATATTTTCACCTTCTGATCCCTTTTTCATCGGAAGATGAGCTTGAAAGAAATAATTTCCTCCAGGAAGTCCAGATCATGGCGAAATAAGACTCAAAAGAAGTCTCTAGGCCTGTTCCTTTCCTTTTCCCTTCTCCTGCTCCATTCTTATCTCCCGACTTTCTCGCAATCCGAACTCTATAAGATCCACCTGCTCAAGGTAGAGAAAGGGGTTCAGAAAATATCCTTTTATACACAAGCTGACCAATGGGACGGGCTCATGGAATTTCCCTTCTATTCCAAGCAATTCTACTGGCCCATGCAGCCGGGTGAATTCATCAAAGGCCAGAAGGGCTACGACGATCAGGGTGAACTTCAAAAGCGCAGCGGGAAGCCTGTCAAAAAAATGGAGTACGGATATTATGATCCCGGAAGAAATACCTACTCAGTACTGCCGGCTTTCCGGCCCAGGATCAGCCGGGGTGATGAGTATTTTTTCAATTCGAAACTGGCCTTCGGAAAGACAACCAAGGACAGTAAGAATGGGGTAAGTATCGAGTTCAACAACCCAGAAAAACTATACTCCACCATTCCGGATCAGTTCCAGGAAGAACGGCCGGAAGTACAATTTGAAAGCTGGACCGACCTTCAAAAACAGCTGATCTATTTTTCAACCAGACCTGAGATCCTTGAGGGCCGGCAACAGGAATTCAGGTTATGGGGAATTCAGAATCACCCGCTCTTGCCCAAGATCTACGAATCCGGAATATTCAACGAGCTTTTTAAGATCTACGAGGCAAACAGCCAAAGCAGCCGATTAACGGACATCGTTTTCTCTCTGGGAAGGGATGAAAAAAGCCTGACGGATGAAAAAATGTCCGTTGCAGTCTTTGAAAACGGGGTCCTGATCAATCTGACAGGAAAAGAAGGGCTCGAAGACCTGATGATGAAAACATCATTGGCATTCAGCAAATACTGGATCTGCAATGAGGTCATGGGAGATCTTTTCTGGGAAAACCCTCAGGAGCCCCATAACCCCGGGCATCTATGGCTGATCGAGTCGGTATCGGATTATCTCGCCGTCCTGAATCTTTTAAAATCCAGGGTTTACTCTGACTTTTGGCTCAAGGAAACCATTCTGTCCGAGCTGATATCAGAAACCAGATCGGAGAATCTGGACCTCTACGGGCTTGGCATTGACCTGTACAAGCAAGGCGAAAGCAGGAAGGGACTTCGCAAGATCATGAAGAACTATGCTTCCTTCTATGATCGCGGCAGTCTGCTTGCATTTTATCTTGACATTGTTCTTCAGGGTGGAGAGAACAGCGATTATGGAATTATGGATTGGCTGAGGATCTTCAAGAATTTCCATGAGGAGGAGATCGATGCCTCGAAAAATCCCAACCCCTGGGGTGCATTCCTCAAGATGCAAAACAATGAGGTCAAGAAACTGATCAATGAATATGTGTATGGAGACAAGCCCATCCCCCATGACTATTATTTAAATCGTGTGGGCTGGGATTTCGTGGTCAAGGGAGAAGAACACAGGACTTTCCTCAAAGGGGGAAAACTTCACTATTTCCCGGAAATAGGACATTATGTATGCGTAAAAAAGGGTAAAAATACCCTGGGCATGGAAAAGGGAGATGTGATCATCTCGATCAATAACAATGAGGTTTTCAATGAGTATGACCTGCGGGAATTGATCTTTGTCAGCAAGAATATCCGCAAGGAGCTATCGGTTAAGGTGATCGTGAGGCGCAAGGAAAAGGAGCAGGTATTGCGGGGAAAGGCAACAAAAAAGGCCAGAACCAAACATTACGAATTAATGCCTGACTCTGACCCCTTCACGGATCAATACCGGTTAAGAAAAAGGATCTTCCAACCGGAGAATTGATCAGCTTCCTACCGCTACTCTTCTAAATTGGTTCACGGTCAATCCCGAATGAACGGAATCCAAATATTTCTGAACATTCATTGAAGGATCCTTAACAAAGCTCTGATTCAACAGGGTGTTCTCCTTGAAGAACTTGTTCAATTTCCCCATTGCGATCTTCTCGAGCATCTCTTCAGGTTTTCCTTCCTCCCTTGCCTGCTCCTTACCGATCTCGATCTCTTTGTTGATGGTTGTCTCGTCTACCGCATCCTTGTCCACGGCTACAGGGTTCATTGCGGCGATCTGCATGGCCACGTCCCTTCCGGCTCCTGTAACATCGCTTCCGTTGGCTCCTGTCAGGCTGACAAGCACACCAAGCTTCGCACCCATATGGATGTACGGGATGATCTTCTCGCCGTCGATCTTGGAATACTGAGTCACCTGGATCTTCTCACCGATCTTACCCATGCTTTCGGTAAGGGTCTCTTCTACAGAATTTCCATTACCGAGTTTCAAGCTCAACAATGCTTCCAGGTCGGCAGGCTTGTTGGCCAGAACGGCATCCATGATCTCTTTTCCAAGATTCTGGAAGTCATCATTCTTGGCAACAAAATCTGTTTCACAATTCAGGGAGAAAATGAATCCTTCATTTCCATCGCCTGAAGTCGCTGCAAATACAGAACCTTCGTTCGCTTCCTTGTCCGCCCTTTTGGCCGAAACCTTTTGTCCTTTTTTTCTTAGAATTTCGACGGCCTTGTCAAAATCGCCGTCCGCTTCGACCAATGCATTTTTGCAGTCCATCATGCCTGCACCGGTCATTTTTCTGAGTTCGTTTACTTCTTTTGCTGTAACCCCCATGGTTTCAATAAAATTTAGTTAAAAAAAAACATCGAGTCTCCTCAATGTTTTTTCGGATTTACTCTTTGTTCTCTTTGCCTTCCTCGACGGCCTCTGGTTCGGCCACCTCCTCTTCTGCCTGTTTCTCGGCTCCTTCTGCCTGAGGTTGCTCCTCAGCCTCTTTCTTCTTTGCTTCCTCCTTGTCCTTTTTCCGCTCTTCTATTCCGTCCTCGATATAGGAAGAAAGAACGCCAACGATCAGATTGATGGATTTGAAGGCATCATCGTTCGCAGGGATAGGGAAATCGACCTGGTCGGGGTCGGAGTTGGTATCGACCATGGCAAAAACCGGGATATTCAATTTTTGAGCTTCGGCCACCGCGATATGCTCCTTCTTGATGTCTACAACAAAAAGAGCTGCAGGCAGTCTTTGAATATCTTCAATACCTCCAAGCACCCTTGATAGCTTTTCCTTCTCCCTCATTTTCATCAACCTCTCCTTCTTAGCAAGGTTCAGGAATTCTTCATCCTTCATCAGTTTGTCGATGGCAGCCAATTTCTTCAGGGATTTCCTCACCGTCACAAAATTGGTCAGCATACCTCCAAGCCACCTTTCGGTCACATATGGCATTCTCAGCTTTTGAGCCTCAGAAGAAACCACCTCTTGTGCCTGCTTTTTGGTTGCGACGAACATGATCTTCTTTCCGGACCTGGCAATGTTCTTCAGGGCTTCCCCAGCCATTTCCAGGCTTCTTTTGGTCTTGTTCAGATCGATCAGGTGGATCCCGTTCTTCTCCATAAGGATATAGGGAGCCATTTTGGGATTCCATTTCCTGGTCAGGTGTCCAAAGTGAACACCGGCATCCAATAGTTGTTTTTGATTTACTTCGATCATTAAAGTCTTGATTAACGCTTACTGAACTGGAAGCTTCTACGTGCTTTTCTCTTACCGTATTTCTTTCTTTCGACCATTCTTGGATCCCTGGTCAAAAGTCCTTCTTTCTTCAAAATCGGTCTTTTCTCCGCATCGTATTCGGAGATAGCCCTGGAAATAGCCAACCTCGCGGCCTCGGCCTGTCCATTGAATCCGCCACCCTGCACATTGATGTTCAGGTCGAATTTCCCGCTCAATTCCGCCAGTTCAAGTGGCTGGTTTACGATCAACTGAAGAACTTCCGTTGGGAAGTAATCGGTGATCTCTCTCTTGTTTACCGTGATCTTTCCTTTGCCTTCCTTCATGTAAAGTCTGGCAATTGATGTCTTTCTTCTTCCAACTGTACTGATAACAGCCATTTGATTATAGTTTTACCGTTACTGGATTTTGTGCTTCATGCGGATGCTCGGCTCCGATATAAACATGAAGGTTTGTAAATATTTTTCTTCCAAGCCTGTTTTTGGGAAGCATTCCTCTTACCGCATTCTCAACGATAAATTCGGGCTTCTTTTTCGCGATCAGACTTGGGCTCTTTCTCTTCTGACCACCGGGATAACCTGTGTGTGAGAAGTACTCTTTGGACTCAAACTTATCACCGGTGAATACGGCCTTGTCGGCATTGATCACAATGACATGATCTCCACCATCAACATGAGGTGTGTAATCCGGCTTATGCTTACCTCTCAACCTTTTGGCAATCTCGGAAGCAAGTCTTCCAACTACCTGAGATTCAGCATCTACCAGGATCCATTCCTTTTTCACATCCTCTTTCCTGACCGACTGTGTTTTAAATGTGTTCATTCCTTTCAATAGAAAATTCTATACCCCCTGAAAAAACAGGGGCACAAAATTAGAGTTAATTATCTTAAAATCAAAAGGGTGCAGGCAATCAAAATGAGGGTCAATTATATTTTTTGAGAATTTTTTTCAGGCGCTCAAAATCATCGGGATAGGGAGCCTCAAGTTCAAGCTCCTGCCCTGCCGGAGAAACAAAGCGCAATTTCAATGCATGCAAAGCCGGGCGATCAAATACGGGCCTTTCCTCTTTTCCTTTCGATGCTCTGTATCCGGATTTCATATTCGATAACAACACCGGGCTTCCACCGTAAGTCGTATCTCCTGCCAAAGGAAAACCCATGGATGCCAGATGAACCCTGATCTGATGAAAACGTCCGGTCAAAGGCATGCAGTTGACCACCGAATAATTTCGAAAGCCCCTGAGCAACTCAACAAGGGTTTCAGATCTTTTCCCATTTGGTCCAACACGGGCTCTACCCTTACCTGAAATCTCTATGGGCTCATCGATAAGAATCTCACCATCGGGAACATTTCCCTCAACCACCGCATGATAAAGCTTGAAAACCTCCCTTTCCTCGAACCTCAAAGCCATATACCTATAGGCCGTATCATTCTTGGTTGCAACCAGCAGGCCGCTGGTGGTTTTATCAAGCCTATGCGCCAACTTAAAGGCCGGATCAATATCCTTTAAAAGGGTGGAAATGTTTGTCCTCTCGGTTCGGTCGTCCAGACATGAAATGCCGGCAGGCTTGTTGATCACCAGAAGGTCTTCGTCTTCAAATAATGTTTCAATCAACGGATTCCTCTTTCTGGATCTCTTTGGGGATCTCCCTTTTCCTGGATCTTCCCTTTTCGAGCTTAAATGAAAAAGCCGTCCCGATCCCAAGTTTGGAGGTGATCTCAACATTTGAATCATGTGCCTCCACAATATGCTTCACGATGGCGAGCCCCAGTCCGCTACCCCTTTTTCCACCGGTTTTGGCCCTGCTTCTGTCCACCAT
The DNA here is from genome assembly GCA_028282565.1 of Cytophagales bacterium. Lineage (GTDB taxonomy): Bacteria > Bacteroidota > Bacteroidia > Cytophagales > CCMP332 > JANQHS01. The sequence goes on from JANQHS010000272.1 coordinate 5,882, forward strand.
ATAGAAGCGTTCAAAAAGCCGGTTCAGGTGTTCGGAAGGAATACCGGGGCCATCATCTTCGATGGTCACCTCAACCTGGTCTTCAATCACCTTGAATGAGATCGTGATCCTTCCCTCCTCTTCCCGGCCATATTTGATCGCATTATCCACGATATTGTTAAAGACCTGTCCAATTCTATGCTTATCCGCCTTGACAAAATAGGGCGTCCTGGAATCATGAATGATCTCAATGCTGGCTTTGCGCTTCTCCGCCTTCCTGCTCATCTGATCCCTGACCTCATAGGCAAGGCCCTTGATGTCAAAAACCTCCTTATCCATGGTAATGATCCCGGTTTCCATCTGAGATACGGTGATCAGATCCGAAACCAGCCTGTCAAGCCCATCCAGGCTCTTGGCCGCCTTTTTTAGGAATTTATATCTGACCGATTTATCGTCGATCGCTCCATCGATCAAGGTGTAAATGAACCCCTGGGCGGCGAATACAGGTGTCTTCAACTCGTGTGAGACATCCGCCAGAAATTCGCGACGGTATTTTCCAACGGTTTTGAGGTTTTCAATTTCCTGCTCCTTGGAAGAGGCATATTCCTCGATCTCCGCATTGATCCTTTTGAAAGGATTGCTCTCCTTTTTGACCGCCTGTGAATCAGCGGTGGTTTCCTTCTTACTGATATTGTTCAGCAACCTGTAGATCTTCTGGATCTCCCTGAAAAACAGGAATTCCATAATAAAATAGGAAAGCAGGAAGGTGCTGGAAAAGGCCATCACCACACCCACGACCAGCCCGACCATAGGGACACTATCAACAAGGCTTAAAAATGCTCCCGTCAGGGATCCGACGGAGATCGCAAGGATAAAAGCAATTGCACGGGAGTTTAATTTCACTCTTTGGGTTCAAATTTATAGCCGACCCCTTTTATGGTTCTGATAAAAGAGTCGCCGATCTTCTCCCGGACCTTTCTCACATGCACATCAACAGTCCGGGCAAGCACATACACGTCTTCCCCCCAAATATGCTTCAATAGATCTTCTCTTGAATAAACTTTTCCCGGATTCTGAGCAAGAAAATACAGAAGCTCAAATTCTTTTTTGGGCATTTGAATGTTTTCTCCCTTCCATTCAACCCTATAGCTCTCACGATCAATGACCAGATCATC
>JANQHS010000278.1 GCA_028282565.1 Cytophagales bacterium
GCCTGGATCTGAGCGATCTTGAGAGCGTAAGGTCCTTTGCAAAAGAATTCAAGGATAAATACACTAAACTGGATGTGCTCATCAACAATGCAGGCATCCTGGTCTATAGCGGAAAAAAGAGCAATACCGGTGTTGAATTGCAATTCGCGACCAATCACCTGGGACATTTTTTGCTGACCAGCCTGCTGATGGAATTGATCCCCGATGACCATGCATCGCGTATCGTCGCCTTGAGCAGCCTGGCACATAAAGGGGCCACGATCCATTTTGACGATCTGAACTGTGAAAAAGATGATGATCCGGATGCCGCATACGGCCAGTCCAAATTGGCCAACCTGATGTTCGCCGATGAACTGAACCGCAGATTGAAGGCTGCAGGCAAGAAGATCAAAGCATTAGCCGTGCATCCCGGAGGTTCGGACTCAGGGTTATTTGATGAGATGTCAAGATTGAAATACTACTTCTTCAAGATCTTATCGCCTTTTATTCTCAATTCCCCTGCATCCGCTGCCCGGCCCAGTATTTTTGCGGCATTGAGTTCCGATGTTCGGGGTGGGGAATACTTCGGACCACAGGGTTTCAATGAGTTTAAGGGCCGCGTTGGTGTGGCCAAGCGAAGCGATTATTCCAAACGGGAGGATGTGGCTTCCCGGCTCTGGAAGCTTTCGGAGGAAATGACCGGACAGTCTTTCGATTAGCATCTGCATTTCAAAGTGTAATGTATTCTCATTATGTTTAGTCCTGACCGCCACAGAAAAATGCCGGAGATCTACCATATAGAGAGCGTTTCGGACATGCACAAGGTTTTCGGGCTTCCCAAGCCCAAACACCCACTTGTCTCGATCATCAATTTCAAGGGTGCGGAGATCGAACCGGAATTTCATAACCTCCGATGCTCATTCGGCATGTATTGCATCACCCATAAGAACGAGACTGAAGGCAGTATGCGCTACGGTCGCAGCTCATACGATTTTCAGGAAGGGTCAATGCTGTTCATCAAGCCCGGCCAGGTGCTGAGTTATGACGGCCATCGCTCAAGCGCTGAAGATCCTGGCTGGGCATTGCTTTTCCATCCCGACCTGATCAGGAGATCTGAGCTCGGAAAGTCTATCGATGAGTATTCATTCTTCTCATACGATATATCGGAAGCATTGCATATTTCCGATGAGGAAAAGGTCGCCCTTCGTGAGATCCTGGAAAAAATTGAGAAAGAGTATCAACAGAATATCGATCGGCACAGTCAGAAGTTGATTGTATCGAATATCGAATTGATGCTGGATTATTGCACGCGTTATTATGACAGGCAATTCTATACCCGCACAAATATCAACAAAGATGTACTCGCCAGATTTGAATCCCTCTTGAAGGAATACTATTCCAATGAAAACCAGCTGGAATTGGGACTGCCCAATGTGAGTTATTGCGGAAGAGAATTGAGTATGTCCCCAAAGTATCTCAGCGATCTGCTAAAAAAAGAAACGGGCAAAAGCGCCAAAAACCATATCGATGATTTCCTGATCAATAAGGCCAAGAATCAATTATTGAACTCTTCGGATTCCGTAAGCGAGATCGCCTATGGATTGGGTTTCGAGTATTCCCAGCATTTCTCCAAGTTGTTCAAGGTCAAGACCGGTATAAGTCCGGGTTCCTTCAGGAATGTCAATTGATCCGGAAAGGAATAACGCTGAAGATGTCAGAGTTCAAGGAGGTTCCCAGATGAAATACCGTATTTCTTGAAAACCATAATTGATATGGTCTCAAAGGCCAAATCCAGAATTTCTTAACACTTGACTCAAGAACAATAGTATAACCAACTAATAGGATAAGTCATCTAAAGAGGGTCCCCTTAAAAACAGGAAATGGCTCTAAAATTGAGGGATAACAAACCTTTCAACATTCAATTTGATTGGCTAGTTTTATAGTGGGTCCCATGTGGGTATTTTTCTCCAAAGCAATACTAAATCAGTAAATATCATAGCATGATGAAAATCGAAGATGAAGGATACCTAATCGAAGATTATATAACAAAAGAGACTTTCTCCATTGGTTCTCCAGGGGTAAAAGTGTTTCAAACACAGAGTGTACATGGAAAGATAAATCAGGTAGCAAGGGAACCAGGAAATCACCAGTTAAGAATTACTTATGATTGCCCGTTTTTGTTTCCCTTAGAAACTAATCATAAAGGTGATTTTAAATATAGGGACAGGGATGTAATATATTTCCATATCATCAAAAAAAGAGGAGAACAAGAATTTTCAACACTGGATATTCTAAAACTACCAAAGTTCTCTTCCATTCAAATCGCTATCAACCTGATGGATGGAGATTTCAGCACAAAAATAGATGGATTTATCACCCAAAACATAGCACAATTAAGCTGGGAATTAATCAATTTTTTGAACAAGAAGATCAACGATGTAATTCCAGATCCTAAGAGGAGAGTTCTTATAAATCAAAATAGAATTCTTAGCTATAGAATGTCATTTTATGACTTAAGAGACTTTACTAAGTCAGTAGCACATTCTGCAGTTCCGTACACCGGAACGGTTAGCTTTGAATCTGACTCGCCTTCCGAAAATATTGATGAAGATATATTGAGATTATATCTCCAAAACAAGATAAGCCTCAAGAATTTCATAGAAGAGTATTTACCAACCGTGGAGATTAGCAATGATTTTGAAAATATTCTGCTCAGGGTTGCTCATGACTTTGCATATTACGCAAGTGAAAGGCCAGAAGTCCTTTATAGTCTAGATGAAGAAATGATTAGAGACTTGTTCTTAGTGGCCCTAAAAACTCTCTTACCATATTCAGAATCTGAGGTATTTAATTATGATGGAAAATTGGACTTCAAGGTTTCAAATCCATTAAAAGAATATGAATTCATATCTGGTGAGTTCAAAGTGTGGAAAGGAAAGAATTCTTTTCAAGAGTGTTTTCAACAAATTACCAAAAAACATTCAACCGGGGCTGAAAAAGCCGTCTATATGCTATTCATAAACAGAAACAAAAAGGTTGACACAACATACAAAAAGATCATTAATTTATTGCAATCTGAAAAAGACTATTTAAATATAATTGACTCTGATATTTCTCTTTCGAAAAACCAAAGATTTTCAAGCCACTCAATTCAAATCAAAGGAACTAAAACAAAACTTATCGTCGGAATAATTAATGTTTTCTACCAAAGAGTATAAAGCTGTAGCAATTGGCAAACCAAATGCCTATAAACAATAACTACTTGTGGATTATAAATTAGAAATCATCAATTGAAAAAAGTGATCATCTTGGGCAGCTCTGGAAAGGACGGTGAAACCAAAAAAGTGGTGACCGAATTGATAGAACTATCCGACTGGGACCTCATTGATCTGGCCGATTATCGCATTTCTCACTTTGATTACGAACATCGGAACAGAAATGATGACTACATCGATCTGATAAAGAGGATAACAGATGATTATGATGTCCTGATCTTCGCCACACCGGTCTATTGGTATTCCATGAGCGGGATCATGAAAGTGTTTTTTGACAGATTAAGCGATCTGCTTCGAATAGAAAAGGACACAGGACGAAAACTGCGGAATAAATACATGGCCGTTATTAGCAGCTCCAACGGCGGCAATCTGGGAGAGAGTTTTTGGCTTCCATTCAAAAAATCAGCAGAGTACCTGGGAATGAAATACATCGCAGATCTACACACCTACGCAGGGAAAAACGAGATCAACAGGATCATCGAATTCAAAAAAAGAATAGAAGAGAAAACGATAACGGCATAAAATTGTGGTGTAGGTCCCGTGGGATGTACGCCGTCAAACTAAAAAAAAGATATTCATGAAGCACTCATTAGTATTTATTATGATTCTATCAATGGTTATGGAAAGTTGTCAGGATAAAAGCGATTCACAGGAATCGAATATTGTTTCCAGTTCCATTAAAATAGAAGCCTTGCCTTCAGAGGTTTGGGACGTGATCACCAACAAGACTTACGCAAAAGAATTGGGAAATGTGTTTGACAAGAATGCCTTCGTCGAATCGGATTGGAAGCTCGGCTCCGATGTTCATTTTGTGTATGAACCGGATAAGGTGGTCAGTACCGGAACCATAGGCAAATTGATCGAGAACGAACTCATACAGGTTGACTATGATTTTGATGGTTTTGAATACGTAGAACGGTATAGCATAGAAACCGATGGTCCAATTTCCACACTATCGATTCATGCGGGACCGTACACCTCTGATTTCGAAGCACAAAAGGTGGTTTGGAACAATTGGTTGGCCAAAGTAAAGGAGCTAAGCGAAAACTAAGGACTATCTCTTAAGACACATCAAAGCGAACAAGTGGACAGTCACCGATCAAACTTCCAAGAATTGACGTACTTCGGATTCTGCCAGAGGAGATTATTGATGACCCACAAAATAGCAAAGGGATTAAACATTGTATGAACGATATCAAGGCAATTGCAAAAACACAAATTGACCGTTATCCAAAAAAACAACCATATAAACTCAGGCTTCCGGGAAAATTCTACAAATCACAAATAAGATCTTAGCCAATGAGTTCAGAAACAAGTATCATGAAAGAGCAAAAAATAATACCGTTTTTAATGTTCGATAAGGAAGCTGAAGAAGCAATCGATTATTATGCAAGTATCTTCCCCGATTCGACTGTTTCAAAGAGGGAATATTATCCCAATGAAATTCCGGGCCTAGGAGGCAAGCTCATGTCCGCAACCTTTAAAATTGCAGCGCAAGAGTTCTTCGTCTCAAACGGAGGTTCTCACTTTAGCTTTTCCCCGGGATTCTCAATTTTTGTTCGATGTGAGACGCAGGAAGAGATCGACAAATACTGGAGCGAATTAACCAAAAATGGAGAGGAACAGCCCTGCGGATGGGTCCTGGATAAATATGGAATGTCTTGGCAAATAATACCCTCGGTTCTGCACGAATACCTGCAGGATGCTGACAAAGAAAAGGCCGACAGAGTCATGAAGGCCATGTTGCAAATGACAAAAATTGACATTGCAGGATTGAACAAAGCCTACCAAGGATAAGAAGCCTGACCGCGATGATAGATACCTCAAAAAGTGAATAATACGAGGTTCCATAGAATACTCTTCACTGTCCTGTTATCCGCCTTGGCGTTCACAGGATCTACATGTCAAGAGCTTCGGATCGATCATATTATCCTGCTTAGCAAGGACTTGTCGGAATCGATCGCCGTCTATGAAGAGAAAGGCTTCAGTATCAAAAAAGGCAGGCTTCATGAAAATGGACTGATCAATGCCCACATAAAATTTAAAAACTCCAGCTCTATTGAGTTGATGTCTGTCGAAGGTGTCCCGAAAGATAATGTTTCCAAGACCTATGCATCACTTCTAAGAAAGAACGTCAAAGCTGCCTATGTTGCGCTGACCGGATTACCGATTGACAAGATCCAATCAGAACTACAAGATTTGAATATTGAATTTGAGGTTTCTGTCAGTAAGATCTGGAGCTATATTTCATTCCCGAATAGCTCAGAACTGGCGCATGTCTTTTTCATCATCTATCATCAAGACATGCCTTCTTCGGAAGAATATACAAGTCATGCCAACGAAATCAATCATATCAATAGCGTCAAGATCGAAGCCAGTCCGAGGCTCATTG
>JANQHS010000302.1 GCA_028282565.1 Cytophagales bacterium
ATGGGAAGTCGAAATAAACAGCGCTCTCAAAGGAATCCTTTGCCGGAAGAACTTCCTTCGATCACCGTGCAACTGCCGGTTTACAATGAGAAATATGTGATCAGGAGATTGATCGAAGCCTGTGCCGCATTCGATTACCCCATAAACAAACTCGAAATCCAGGTCCTTGATGATTCGACCGATGAATCCAGGGATTATGCATTGGATGAAATCGAAAAATGGAAGAATCGGGGAATCGATATTCAGCACATCGTCCGCCCGGACAGAGTCGGCTTCAAGGCCGGGGCTCTACGTTATGGTCTTGAAAAAGCCAAAGGAAAGCTGATCGCAATTTTTGATGCCGATTTCATTCCTCCTCGGGATTTCCTCATGAGAGCGGTCAGTGAATTCCAAGATCCCAAAACCGGAATGGTCCAGTTTGCCTGGGGTCATATCAATTCCGAATACAACAAATTGACAAGGCTGCAGGCCTTCGGACTTGAGGCTCATTTCCACGTGGAACAGAGAGGAAAGGCCTATGGAGGATTGTTCCTCAATTTCAATGGCACCGCAGGTATCTGGAGAAAGCAATGCATCGTCGAGGCGGGAAACTGGCAATATGATACGCTCACCGAAGACCTGGACCTGAGTTACAGAGCCCAGCTCAAAGGCTGGAAATTTCGTTTTGTTGATGATCTGGAAACACCTGCCGAGCTTCCTGTAGAAATGAATTCCTTTCGTTCTCAGCAGTTTCGCTGGACCAAGGGAGCAGCGGAGACCTCAAAAAAGCTATTGCCTTCGATCATCAAAGCCGATCTCCCGAGGAAGATCAAGGCCTTTTCTCTTCTTCACCTTCTGAACAGCTGGGTATTCATCAGTTCGTTCTTGTTGGCAGTCCTTTCCGTTCCGGCCTTGGCGATCAAACATCTCGTTCCGGGTTTCAACCTCTTCTTTGATCTCGCCAACATCTTTCTCATCAGCCTGGCCTTGCTGTCGGTTTACTTCTTTTCTGCAGCAAAAAGGTCTCAATACTTCAAGGGCAACTTTTGGAATTTCCTTCTGGAGTTCCCGGTGTTCTTATCCGCCATGATGGGGCTTTCATTTCATAACAGTGTG
>JANQHS010000316.1 GCA_028282565.1 Cytophagales bacterium
GCGCTGATGGCAATCAGATCTTCGGTAAAAGAAAACCCAAGGCGTTCAAGATTACCGGTGCCCAATTCAAACCTGACCTTGTCATGGAATTTGTAGAAATCCACATGTGCTCCCTTTCGAATCGCACCCTTGTTTTCTGTGATGATCAGGACGGGTTGATTTCTGAATTGCCAGATGACATGTTCGAGAAAATCATCTAGTCCGGCAGGAATGTAGAGAATGTGGGGTTTTTTCAGATCCGTGAACTTATCCGTCTTACGTACCTTGATCTTCCTGCCATTGATGCTGCGGTTCTTTTCCCAGGTTTTAAAATACTTGACGGTAGGGGAGTTACCCAGGACATAGAAATTCAGATCGCCGTCATTCGACCCTGCAGGCCATTCGATGTTCTCCAGGATCTCCCAGGTACTCAGGGTGATGGACTGAAAGTCTTTTGGATCCGATCCGATCTCATTTCCCGAAACGTCAATAGGAACTGTGAAGAGCAGTATTAACCAGACAAAGATGCGGCCAGGGAAATGCATGGTGGATTAAAGATAAAAATCCACCCCATAAACCCGGGGATTTATTGCTTAATTACTTTTTCACGAAAGACTTCCCGATCAGTCCTGATCTGAACGAGATACATGCCTGATTCGAGACTGCTCAGATCCAGTATCTCGTTCTCTGTTTGTTGTTCCGTTATTGAAAGTAATTTTTTGCCATCTAGGCTAAAGACTTCAATTTGTTGGATGCTTTGGTCCTGCTCAGTGACTCGGAGTCTAATATGACTCGTAAATGGATTCGGATAAACTAAGCCTGGCTGCTCGCGGAATAGGCCAAGATCTCCGGAGATCATCTTTTCTGAAAACTTTGAAATAAACGTTCCGTAATTGACCTGACCGAAATTGTAATAGGACCCGGCAACCAAGAACGAATCATTGTCAATCGGCAACAGCTCTGGGCTCAGCATGTCCCCATCAGCTCCGAGGCCGGTCAACGTTTTACCGCCTATGCCAAACTCAGCGGAATCGAGCACTCCTGTTGAGTCGAATCTCGCCAGAGCCAGGTAATTGTCTCCAAGCCGATATTGGATCCCAAGACAGAGGATCTTTCCGTCTGGCTGAACTTCGATGTCTTCGAATTGCGGAATAGGCTCAATAGAAAAGCTATCCAATACAGCGATTCCCTGGTTTCCGAAACTGTTGATCAATGAGCCGGTTGAAGAATCAAAACAGGCCAGTATAGGAACCAGGGCATTGGCACTCCAGGCTCCGCCGACGATGATATTTCCATCCCGGGTCAGATCAATAGGGCCCCCATAGGTGTTGTCATCACCCGGGAGGGTAAGGAAATTTGTTCCTGCAAAACCAAAGGTTGAATCCGGACTCCCTTCGTGATTCAACTTGCTGATCGTGAGATAAAAACTGGGATTGAGGTTTGGAAATTCTCCGCTGCCGCTGAAAATGATCGAGCCATCATCCAGGCATCGCAAGTCGGCGATTGTAGTATTAATGAAGGGATTGTAAATCACTTTGCCATCAATACCAAATGCGGAGTCCAGAGTGCCATTGGGATTAAGCCTGCAAATGGCAATTTCATAATCGGAATTGGATGGGGAGAGGACCCTGATACCTCCAACGGCAATTTTGCCGTCGTTTTGAACATCGATTGATTGCGGTCTATCGCTATTTCCAAAATCGATCACGGAGAAACCATTGATGCCAAAACTTGTGTCCACCTGGCCAAACTGCCTTATCCTCGTGATCATAAAGTTTGATTGCTGACTCAGCGTATCATATACATCCATAGCGATCAACAGATCTCCTGTTGTGGGATCAAGCCTGGTGTCAGCAAGGTCGGAAAGACTATCCACTGGAAATTCCACTTTGCCATTAATGCCATAGGACAGATCCGGCGATCCATTGGGCATGAGCTGTAGAACCTGGATTATTGCTTTAAAATTGGGGTAAGTGGTATCATTCTCAATCCTGGTATGTAGGATCTGGCCATTTGGTTTCCTGACCGAACTAGAGGTGAAATGTAGAACGTTAGGCGTGGAGAGGTCAAGAAAACCGTCGACTCCAAAATGTGGATCGGGAAATCCGTCTTGGGCGAAGCAAAATGCAATGGGAAGAAAGGATAGAAGAATACATAATCTCAGCCTCATTTAAGGAGTATTAATTCCAAAGGACAAAAATAAAAAAAGCGGCTTTTTCCGTTCTTAGGACGACATCGCAGTTTTCTTGAGTTTGTGATTTTGACGGGTCAATTAACAGCCGTAGGGTCAGAAAACCATGTATTGTTAGTTGGTCAGGGCGAACTGCATAATGTTGGCACCCATTTTCAACGCTTGCTGACGAACCTCCTCAGGATCATTATAAACCGATTGATCTTCCCATCCGTTACCAAGATCGCTCTCGAATGAGTAAAAAATGACCAGCCTTCCCTCATGAAGAATTCCGAGACCCTGGGGTGGCCTTCCATCGTGTTCATGGATTTTGGGCAGACCTTCCCGGAAAAGATATTTTTGATCATAAATGGGATGGTCAAAAGGCAATTCGACCAATTCATGTTCCGGGAAAACCTTCTTAAGCTCTGAGCGAACGTAAGGATCCATACCATAATTATCGTCGATGTGCAGGAATCCACCGCTGATCAGATAGTTTCTTAAATTCTCGGCATCGGCATAGGAAAAAACAACGTTTCCGTGGCCTGTCATGTAGACATAGGGGTATAAAAAAAGATCACGACTTCCAACGTGGACCATTTCATCCCTTGTTGAAATATAGGTCATTAGATTCTTGTTGCAGAAAGCAGCAAGATTGGGTAAGGCGGTTTTATTGGCATACCAATCTCCGCCGCCATCATATTTCAGTTTAGCGATCTTTAACTGTGCTGTCGCCTGGGCCATAAGCTCCTGGGGCAGTAGAAAGAGTATCAAAAGGGAGATGTTAATCAATGGTTTCATATGCTCTCAAAACGATTTTGACCTCGCAATAGTGCAGGCAACCAATGCCGCGGTTTCAGTTCTTAAGACTTGGGGGCCGAGACCCGCGGAAACGAATCCAGCTGACCTAGCCATGGTGATTTCACTTTTTGAAAAGTCGCCCTCCGGGCCAATGGCTATGCAGGTATCTTCATCTTTTTTGAGCATCTCCTCAAGTGAATCAGGAGCGGCTTGCTCTGGT
>JANQHS010000337.1 GCA_028282565.1 Cytophagales bacterium
GGAGAATCTCGATTCAACGATAGAGCATATTATTTCGAATAAATAAAAGAGCCACCCTTCGGGGTGGCTTTTTTGTTTTTACGGAAATCGATCCTCACAGGAGATGAAAGATTCGAAGTGAAAACAGAGCTTGACATCAGAAGGCTTTACTCCGATAAGTGCTTCGAAAATATTTTACTGAAAGACGAAAATTCGCCAAAAACCATTCTCAATGATGTACTCTTAGGCACTATGATCCACAATTAACCCTTTGAGGTTATCACGAATCTTTATTTGCGGCATCACAAAAATGAAGTGAATCGAGATGTTCTTTTTCGAACGAAAATCAATAAAAAGCCAGATTTCCAGATTCTAGTTTTGCATAAAAATATTACTAGATGAAAAAGATTCTTTGGCTAATTGCCGTTTCAGTCATCCTCCTTTCCAATACTGCAAAAGCTCAATCATATTGTATTCCTCAATATCCAAATACCTTTTTTGAGCATATTGTCAATGTAAACTTCGGTACGATCAATAACTCAACCTTCAGTACCGGCTATACCGATTATTCCTTTCTGACCAATACCGTTGACCCCGGTGCTTCGGTACCCATAGTGGTCACCGGTGGTGCATGGACTACTTTTTTCTATTATGTAGCGGTATGGATCGATTGGAACGATAACGGTGATTTCAATGATCCCGGTGAATATTACCTATTGGGGAACAATCAATCTCAGGCCGGAAACTATCCGATCCCCGGTACGATCAACGTTCCTAACAACGCCAAAGCGGGAACCACGAGAATGAGGGTGGTGCTTATGAGCGGACAAGCACCAACCGATCCCTGTGTTCCGATGACAATTGTTGGAGAAATAGAGGATTACGGGATTATTGTCACAGAAAAGGGCATGAATGATATAGGCATTGTTTCTTTGGATTCGCTTACGGAAAACTGCCCTGGAAACACAGATGTATATGCCACAATTCGGAATTTTGGTCAGAACCAGGTCTCATCGGCAAGCGTTAACTGGACTGTCAACGGCATCGCACAAACCCCGTTCAATTTTTCCGGCACCCTGGATACTACTGGAGGAGCCGGAAGCACTGATGCTCAGGTAAACCTGGGTTCACTGAATCTTGTACAAGGCAATATCTATGACATCAGGGCCTGGACCTCTAATCCGAATGGTGTTGCTGACACCCTGAATGATAACGACACCGTTTATGATCAAACGGCCGCAGCGATTTCAGGTTCCTTTACGATTGGAGGAGTTGGAGCTGACTTCCCGGATCTGGCTAGCGCGGCTAACGCATTAAATACTTATGGCCTATGCGGCCCCGCGAATTTCACCATCAACCCCGGAACATACTCCGGAGCTGTGGAACTCTCAGATATCGAAGGAGCTTCTCAATCCCATCAGATCATCATAGACGGACTTGATGCTTCATCGGTCAAACTGACGCATGATGGAACAACCCAATCCTCAACCATACTCTTTTCAGGCGCAGATTGGGTAACCTTGAGAAATGTGACGATCGAAACCACCAAAACCCAGACAGGGGCACAGGGGATCAGGCTTTTCAATGCTTCTGACCATAACTCCGTTATCGACTGCATTATCAAAATGCCAAGTGTTTCCGGAAACTGGTGCGTCGGTATTGCCTCGTCCACTCTTGATGACAACCCCGGGGCGCAGGGAGAAAATGCGGATTACTTCAGGGTTGAGGGATGTACAATTTCAGGTGGTACCGAAGGACTTCATCTA
>JANQHS010000326.1 GCA_028282565.1 Cytophagales bacterium
CCGCTGATCAAATTGATCGCTTCACTTCCCAATTCGCCCAATGGTCTTAATTCGTCGGGAAAAAGAAGTCGCTTGCCCAGCTGAACAAAGAGACCGGTCAGCAGGAAAATGATCAGGTAATCGGTTGAATATCTGTATTTTCTGAAAAGAAGAACAATGAAAATAACCAGGCAAAACAACCCATCACCGAGGTATGTCAGGTATTTGAAGAAGACATCGAAAAAAGGATGATTGGCTCCATTGAGGATCAAAAATGAATCGACCTTTCCCTGGCTTAGGAGAAACCCAAAACCGAGGATCCATATTCCAAGCAGAAAGAAAAAGGCCTTGAGACTATTTCCCGATAGAAGAGAGTATTGATGTGATGACTGGTTTTGAATTTCCTTTCTCGCTTAAATTATCCATGAAGACCAAGGATGTGCCGAAGGAGGGATTCGAACCCTCACGCCCGAAGACACACGCCCCTGAAACGTGCGCGTCTACCAGTTCCGCCACTTCGGCAATAAACGAAGCGGCGTCTACCATCCCGATCCCGATCCCGATTATTCAATCGGGACAATCGGGACAGTCGGGACAGTCGGGACCGCCACTTCGGTCAATGTTCTTTGCCCCATAAGGACAGTGTGAACTTACGGTGGCGAAATTAGTTAATTACTTAGGCCCAAAACAATATTTTTGATCTCATACCCAAATATTAAAGGATGGTTAAAGTAAAAATTGCTGATACGAACTACAGGACGGAGGTGGAAACCGAAGGGCATCATTTTTTGGTTGATGAACCTACAGAAAAAGGAGGGAGAAATGAAGGCCCGAGGCCTTCAAGGTTGTTTCTATCATCTTTGGGCACCTGCGTGGCGATAACCCTCAGGATGTATGCCAACACCAAGGGTTGGGAGATAGGCGAGGTAGGTGTAGAGTTGGATATCAGGAAGGAAAATGGTAAATCGGTTATCGTTGAGAACCTGACTTTTGGTGCGGAGCTGACTCCGGAGCAACTAGAGCGACTCGGGCAGATCGCCAAGAGATGCCCTGTATCAAAAATGATCGAGCAGGGTACCCCTATAGAATCAAAAATTCTAGAAAATGATCAAAAAGTATAAAAAGGAAGATTTAACCGTGGTTTGGAACCCAGAACTATGCATACATTCCGGAGTCTGTGCAAGAGGTCTGCCTAAAGTATTTGACCCGTCAAGAAAGCCGTGGATAGATTTGGATCAGGACGAAAAAGACCGGATCAGAGAACAGGTAAAAGCATGCCCCTCAAAGGCTTTGAGCCTGGAAGACCCCGGCTAAAACCCGGAAGTCGCTCATGGAATCCAATTATCCCACTTTGGTTGATCCGTTTTCCAAAAAAAAAAGGCCCTTTCGGGCCTTATCTTGATACTTATTCTTCAAAAAGCGGAATGTTGCTCGCCAGCTCAAAATCCACCATAACACGGATCTTGTTTTCAGCCTGGAAATACCGCAGTGCCTTCTTGCTTCCAATGATCTTTTCAAATTTTGGATAATAGGACTTCCTGGTTTTCATTTCCTTGAGTTCCTGATCCATATAGGATTTCATAATGGAGCTTGCCTTTTCATCCGACATCTTTTCAAAACTCTCTGCGAATTCCATGATCAGATTGTATCTGGTTGTGTTTATGTCGTAGAGTTTTTGTTGAAGTTCATTATAAAGAGGCCAGAAAGCGTCGTTCTCTTCCTTGGTGAATGTCATGACATCGGCAATAGCAGCCTTTTTCTCGGTACTGAGAACTGAGCGCATTACTTCGACATAGTTTCCCTCCTGACCTTGGGCCATCAGAAATGATCCGGGAATCAGGAATAGTGCGATGAGGAGTACTTTTTTCATGTAGTTGTTTGTTTGATTTTAAAGATGTCTGATTTATTTATTCGTCGGATACTTTTGAAAAACCACCACCGCCAATGATGATCCTTATATAGTAACCTTCCAGAGAGCCCGCTTCTGCGCCGCTGATGACCCCGCCACCATAGCGGAAATCCGAATGAGATGGTGTGAAGATATACCCGGCCCGAACGCCCAGTCTTGGACTTGATCCTGATTCTCCCTCAGGGAAATAATCAAACCCAAGTCCCAGATCGATCATCAGGCTTCCCCAGCTGATATCCGTTTGGTAATAATCGCCGGTCGCATTCCCGTTTCTTACATCGTTGGCCGTAATAGCTCCGAGATTTGAGAAGACCATGGTCATTCCTCCGCCTCCGATTCCGATCAGAGGGTAAAGCTTGAGTTTGTCCTTGTGGAGGAAGTCGTAACCCAGATGAAAGAATCCCATTCCACCACCGATTTGCGCTCTTTGACCGTCAAAGCGGATATCATCCCCGATAAGACCATATCCTGACCCACCGATCACAAAATTTTCAAACAGGAAATAACCATCTCCGCCTATTGTCAGAAAATCCCCTGAAAGGGTAGGGAAGTCGGCGGGAAGGAATTGGTTGAACCCATCCATATTGAAATGCTGGGCTCCAACGTCAAAGCCACCTGCCCCTCCAATATACTTTTGTGCAAAAAGACCTGAGTGGTTACCGAGCAGGAAACAAGCAGCGATTAAGAAGATTTTTTTCATATTCCGGATTGTATGTACGTTTGAAAAACGAAGGTAATTTAGTTTGTCTGAATTTCAAACCGCAATTCGGGCCCAAATCTTACAGGGATACCTGGTATATTAAAACTGTTTAGTCGTTTAAACGATTTTATGAAAAAAATTGATAGTCCCTCGAATCCTGAGATCAAGGACCTGGTATATCTCAAGAACAAGTCCAAGGCCAGGCGTGACCGCGGTGTTTTCGTAGTGGAAGGGAGAAGAGAATTTGAAAGGGCTCTGAGATCCGGTTACAGATCGATCAAGAAGTTTAGGAATCCGAATCTTTTAGGTCATGATGATCCTTGGATGAAGGAATATGAGAATGCTGGGGGCGAATCCTTCGATCTGTCGGGAAAAGCCTACGAGAAAGTGGCCATGAGGGAAACGACCGAAGGAGTTCTGGGGGTTTTTGAGGCCAGGCAATTGACCCTGGACGAATTGGTGTTGAATGAAGATCTCATGCTCGTGGTTTTGGACGGCGTTCAAAAGCCCGGAAACATTGGAGCCATATTCCGGACCGCTGATGCGGTTGGAGCAGATGCTGTGGTTCTGGTAAATTATCCCGGAGACATTTATAATCCGCACACTGTCAGAGCGAGTTTGGGATGTCTGTTTTCCGTACCATTCGTGGTAAGCGAAGGGGAAGAACTCAAGGGCTTTTTGAAGAAGAATTCCATAGAGGTCTTCTCAGCGATTCCCGGTGAAAAAAGCACCTTCTATGATTGTGATTTTACCGGCTCATCAGCCCTGGTCTTCGGAGCAGAGGATTCCGGTGTGGGGTCAGTTTTTGATTCCAAAGACGCATCTGGTTTTAGTATTCCTATGAATGGAATGGCCGACAGTCTTAATGTATCGGTTTCGGTGGCTGTGGTTCTTTATGAGGCCTTAAGGCAGAGAAACACCAAGGCTAGGTCAGGCATTTAGGCATTGAGGAAGCCCATTTCCCGTATATCGGGCAGTCTTTTTCATGAGCACCTGGTAAATATCCCGTACTCATCAGGAATTCGTTGACGATCTCTCCGCCGGTAAATCGAAATGTTTTTTTGAAAACCTTTACCCATTCCTCTCTTACCAGAGGGTGGTGATGTTCTATCCAGCCTTTAAAGGATCCAAACT
>JANQHS010000334.1 GCA_028282565.1 Cytophagales bacterium
TAGACTGTCCTTAAAATCCTTAAAAATTGCTTTCCAAAGCTCTACTCCTTTGTATGGTCATCCTCGCGGTGATGAAGACAAAAAGCATTATTCATAAAAGTAGAAAAATGACAAGCAAAACGATTTTTATCACAGGGGCAAGCTCCGGAATAGGAAAAGCAACAGCCAAATTCTTCCAGGAAAAAGGATGGAATGTGGTCGCAACCATGCGTAAGCCTGAAAATGAGGAAGAACTGAATCAGCTGGAAAACGTGATGGTCGCCAAAGTAGATGTGACCGACAAGGCAAGCATGGAACCGGCGCTCAGTGCCGCCATCGAAAAATTCGGATCGATCGATGTTCTTCTCAACAATGCCGGATATGGTGCCTACGGTCCACTGGAAGCTTTCCCTTCGGAAAACATCGACAGACAATTCAATACAAACGTGAATGGTCTGATCCACATGACCAAGGCTGTTTTGCCCTATATGCGCAAAAAAAGGTCGGGTATCATCATTAATGTTTCGTCAGTTGGTGGAAAGGTCGCTTTCCCCCTTGGCTCCTTGTATCATGGTACCAAATTCGCTGTAGAAGGTTTTTCGGAGGCATTACATTATGAATTGGAACCTATAGGCATCAAAGTCAAGCTCGTAGAACCAGGAGGTATCAAAACGGACTTTAGCGGACGATCTTTTGATTTTGCCAACGATGAATCCCTTGAAGAGTATCAGTCAATGGTAGGTCAGTTGTTGCAGTTATTTTCAACCATGGGCGAAAATCTTTCGCCGGTGTCAGTCGTTGCAGAGGCAATATGGGAGGCAGCCACGGATGGTAAAAACACCCTAAGATATATCGCCGGGGAAGATGCAAAAATGTATATCGCCAATAGAAAGACACAAACCGATGAAGAGTTTACTGCTGGCTTGAAGCAAGCCTTTGGTTTCAATTGAGCCAATCCAAAAACTAAAGGAGTTCCATTTGGTTCTCCTTTAGTTCTAGCCTTTTCTAACTAGTTTAATAGTTTATGACAAGAACGTTTTCTCTCAATTCGATCAGCGAGGTGCACGAAGCCATCGGTTTACCCAAGCCAAAGCATCCTCTTGTTACAGTGATCCAGGTCAATCAAATCAAAAGCAAGGAACAGTTCAAGGATGTGAAAGTGATCCCGAACTTATATCAAATCGCACTAAAAATAGGACATTGCGGTGTGCTGAAGTATGGTCGGAATTCCTACGACTACCAGGATGGAACTTTGGTTTTCATGGCACCCGGGCAGGTAATGGAATATGAGCCCGGAGAGGATGATGAACACCAAGGATGGACCCTTGGATTTCACCCCGATCTGATCCGCAAATCAGATCTGGCGCAAAAGATGAACCAATACACCTTCTTTTCATATGATGTAAATGAGGCCTTGCACGTTTCGGATGAAGAGCGCCGGACCATCGAGGAGATCCTCGATAAGATCGTCCGGGAATACAGCCAAAACCTGGACAGACATAGCCAGCACCTGATCATTTCCAATATAGAACTGTTGCTGGATTATTGCATGCGCTTCTATGATCGCCAGTTTTATACGCGTACGAACCTGAATTCCGATATACTCTCCAAATTTGAACGCCTGCTACACAGCTATTACGAGGAGAACCTTAACGAGGAAATGGGCTTGCCTTCTGTTCATTATTGTGCTGACGAGCTGAATTTCTCTTCCAACTACCTGAGCGATCTTTTGAAGAAGGAAACCGGAAAATCCGCCCAGGAACATATCCACTTGTTTGTCATTGATCGGGCCAAGAATAGCCTCCTCAATTCCTCCAATTCGATAAGTCAGATCGGTTATGCTCTGGGATTTGAGTATCCCCAACATTTCAGTAATCTTTTCAAATCAAAGACCGGCCTAAGTCCACGGGAATTTCGAAGTCTGAATTAGGGGTAATTTTGATCGCTAAAACCGGCCTAAGAAGACTGCCGTAGAGATTAGAAAGATGATGTTTTAGCAGCGATCTCCTCTGGTTTTTGTCTTGAAATTGAAGCTTTTCAGATCTGCAGAAGTTAGGTATTGTGAAATAGATCCTCCCCCTCACTCACAAATCTATCCTTTCTCGGTGGACCCCAGACGGACTCACGCTATTCGATCAATACCTTCTTCGTATGCTGACTTTGCCCATCCCGGATATGCAGGATATACATTCCTGCTGGCAGTTGGCTGGTATTGACCACCACCTTCTCCCCTTCTTTCCGCGATTCCAAACC
>JANQHS010000335.1 GCA_028282565.1 Cytophagales bacterium
TGACTTCATCCTCTCCCGGGCGGTAGCCAGAACAGGCAAGTTACTGGGCTGGATTATGAACAACAGTGGTTTGATATTAAGTCCCCATGCAAGAATGATCCTCCTCAAGGGAGGGGACCTGAGCGAGGAGCTTCTGGAAGTTGGGAAAAAATATAAGCTTATTCCACTGGAGGATCTGATCAATATTGATTTTTTTGCAGGAAAATACATCGTGGATCTAAAGTTGAATTGATGAGAGTATTGGTGACAGGTGCGGCAGGGTTTATCGGCTCACATTTATGCGAGCGACTTCTGGAACTTGGAGAAAACCAGGTGATCGGGCTTGATAACTTTGATCCTTTTTATTCCAGAACTCAAAAGGATGATAATCTGGTTCTTCTGAAAGAGAATCCCAATTTCAGCCTCGTTGAAGGATCCTTGGACCAGATCAGCGACCTTGATGAGCTGCAATCCGAGAAGCCGGACCTTGTGATCCACTTGGCGGCCAAAGCGGGGGTACTTCCATCGATCAAGGATCCGAGCGGTTATATCCATACCAATATCAACGGCACCCTGTCCCTCCTTGATTGGATGAAAGAAAAGGGAATAAGCAACCTGATTTTCGGATCTTCTTCATCGATCTATGGGAATTATCCTGTGACTCCTTTTCGTGAGGACATGAAGGTTTCCCAGCCTATTTCACCTTATGCCCTGACCAAGGCCAGCGGGGAAATGATGACCTATAATTATTACCACCTCTATGATATCAACTGTATCAACCTGAGGTTTTTTACGGTTATTGGCCCAAGACAAAGGCCGGACCTTGCGATCCACAAATTCTTCAACCTGATACAAAAGGGTGAGCCGATCAAGCTGTATGGCGACGGAAGTTCCGCGCGTGACTATACCTATGTTGGCGACATCGTTTCAGGAGTGATGGCATCGATCGATCTGTTGACAAGTTCTAGCAGTATTTACGATGTTATTAATCTTGGTAACCACAAACCAGTGACCCTCGGAGAGATGGTTGAGGTAATCGAAAGCATATCCGATGTTCCTGTGAAAAAGGATCATGTCCCTTTTCAACCTGGAGATGTTGACGTGACCTATGCGGATATCGCCAAGGCCAGAACCCTGCTGGGTTATGAACCCTCTACTTCTTTCGAGGACGGGGTAAGGGCCTTTTATGACTGGTTCAAGGAGTCGAGACTCGTAAGCTAGCCCAACACGACCTTCTCTAAAATATTCCCTACAAAATAGGCAATGATGGCCGCCAAGCCACCCAATAACAAGGTTTCGAGCAATCCTCTGATGGCATTGGTGTTGTTGACAAAAGCTTTTAAAATTCCGATCCCAACAAACGCCAGGCCCGTAAGGACAGAGGAAGTCAGGAATAAGTTGATGTCCAGTGGTGAGAAGAAATCAATGAGATAAACCAGCAGGGGAATGGTACCGACGAGTATGAAGGAAATAAACGTAACCAGGCCCATAGAAAAGGGCGTCTTATCCGTTTTGATCATCTCCAGTTCCTCCTTCATCATGGTGTCGATCCATACCTCTCTG
>JANQHS010000340.1 GCA_028282565.1 Cytophagales bacterium
TTTAAGGTCACACCCTATGGCCAAAAGGCACTTATCCAGGTGATGGATGTCAGGAAACAACTTTGGGATGCCATTCCAAAGATCGCATTTGATTTCAAGGTGATCCATGGCTGATCATCCAAAAGATCGTCCGCCCGCCTGGGCCACCAGGTTTTTGCGACGGTTTTGTAGGCCCTCCATGCTGGAAGATCTCGAGGGCGATCTCAACGAGCTGTATTCCCAATGCCTGGATGAAAACCCTGGTACCGCAAAAAGACAATATATTATGAATGTCCTAAAACTGTTCAGACCCGGAATTATCCGAAACCTATCACCCAATACTCAGCTCGCCTATCCGGGTATGCTGAAAAACTATTGGATCACCTCGGTCAGGAATTCCATGAAGAACAGGTCCTACAGCCTGATCAACATTCTTGGACTCGTAGTTGGAATTTCATCAAGTCTGATCATCAATTTATGGGTCAACGATGAACTGGACATGGATCAATTTCATGACAAAGGAGATCGTCTGTATCTCGTCTATCGAAACATGGTGCAAAGCAGCGGGGAGATCAATACCACCAGGTCGGTCCCCCAACCTTTGCAAAAGGTCCTGGAAGAAGAGTATCCGGAGGTGGAAAAGGTGGCCATGATGAGCTGGCCTTTCGAAAATCTCTTTGAAGTGGGAGAGCTCAAAGAATATGAAGAGGGGCGGATGGTCACGGAGGATTTCTTCGAATTGTTCAGCTATCCCATCATCGTCGGAAACAAAAGCGATGCATTGGCAAAACCAAGCAATATCCTGTTATCCGAAAATCTGGCCGAGAAATATTTCGGGATGGGATGGAGGGATATGGATAGCCTGATCGGCAGCAGGATCACCCTGGACAACGAAGAGGCCTTCCAGGTGGCCGGCGTATTCCAAAACCCGGGCTCAAATTCGAGCTGGAAATTCGATTTTCTCATTCCGGCTACAAAGTTCATTCAGGAGAACGAATGGCTCAGGAGTTGGTACAATGGTGGCTTTCGCATGTATCTGACCTTAAACAATGCCGGGCAATTTGAACAGGTCCGGAAAAGAATATATTCCGAGGTCAATGACCATACCGAAGCTGGGGCAGATGAACCCATCGGTCTCCAAAAATTCTCCGATCATTATCTCTACGGAACCTTCGAAAATGGTGTGCCTGTAGCAGGCAGAATGGAGTACGTAAGGATACTAAGAGTGGTTTCTATTTTTCTTGTGTTGATCTCTGCCATCAATTTTCTGAACATCACCACGGCAAGGTCGGGACAAAGGGTTAGGGAAACGGCGCTGCGCAAGGTATTTGGATCCTATAGATCATCCATACGCTTCCAGTTCCTTTTTGAAGCCTTTTTGAGCACGTTCATTTCTCTTGCGCTGGCTGTATTGTTGGTCCGGCTGATTATGCCCCTGTTTATCAATATTACCGGAAGGGAGTTGTCCTTTGATGTTCTTGACCTTGAGATGCTTGCAATACTTTTCGCCTTGCTTTTTTCGATCAGCATTCTCGCTGCTATATATCCGCTGCTTGTTCTACCCGGACTAAAAATATCGGATAGTATTAAAGGTCTTGTCAAATTTTCCTGGAAGACCCATGGGCTTAAAAAGGGGTTGGTCGTATTCCAGTTTGGGATCTCGATTTTCCTGATCATAGGATCCATGGTGATCAGCGATCAGGTTGATTATATCATGAATAAAAACCTTGGACTGGATAAGGAGAACCTCATCATGGTGGAAGTGAATGATGAGATAGAGGAGAAATTGGAAGTTTACAGAGCAGAGATCGAGAGAATACCGGAAGTCTCTTCCATGACGACCTCCAGTGGAAACCCCCTGAGTATTCAACGTTCAACCGGAAGCGCCAAATGGGAAGGGAAGGAAGAAAATGAGGTCCTTGAGGCTTATGTGATGATCGTAGGCGATGATTTTATCGAAACCCAGGGAATGGAGGTGCTGGAGGGGAGGACGTTTAGCTCAAAAATGGGGCAGGACACCTCAAAATTCCTGATCAATGAAACAGCCAAAAGACTGATGGGCCTGGAAAACCCGGTAAACTCCAAAATGTCGGCCTATGGGATCGACGGGCACGTGATCGGAGTGGTTAAGGACTTTCATATGTCCAGCCTGTATGATCCCATTGAGCCTCTTATTATTCTCTACGACCCAAATTGGGCCTCATTGGCACATATCAGGGTTCGAGGCGATCTTCAAAACGCCTTGGCAGCAATCGAACAGATTCATGCCAAAATGGATCCGGATTTTCCATTCGATTATAGTTTCATGGACCAGGATTATGAGGCCGAATACAAGAACGAAATGATGATCAGCACCCTGGCCAGATCATTCACGGTCATATCCATTTTTCTGAGTTGCCTTGGTCTGTTCGGCTTAAGCGCCTTTTCCGCTAGCCAGCGAACCCGGGAGATCGGGATCCGCAAGGTGCTCGGAGCAAATGTTTCGGGGTTGATGCTACTCCTCACCAGAGGTTATATACTGCTGATCTTCCTTGCACTCATCCTTGCCTTACCCTTGGCCTATTATTATAGCAATGGCTGGTTGCAGAACTTCTCGTTCAGGACGAGTCTGGGATTCGAGATCTTCTTGCTCGCCGGGCTGGCCGCGATCCTCATCGGGACCCTTACGGTTAGTATAAAGTCCTTTCAGGCCGCCAGCGCCAATCCCGTGGACAAGCTCAGGACCGAGTGAAAAGGATCATAAAGAGTCGATATAACTCTTCACCGTTTCCGGACCAAGTTCGTTCAGGGCCTTTGTATGCTGATCAAAAAGTCGTAAACAGGATTCCTTGATGCGCTCTTCTGGCACTTCCCTCCATCGATCCATGTCGGTCACGCGTTCTTCTTCGAAGTACTCCAGGGATAGCTGACGGATCAAAGTATAATTGGCAAAAGGATGGGCCTGTTCCTTGATCGGAGCTCCATTGTGGATGAACCGCTCGATCTTTCTCCAGAAGAATTCCTCCAGCTTGATCAACTCGATCAGCTTGGCCCGGTATTCCAGGTCCATGGATCTTAAATTGGGATAATCGATATAGTCCTGAAAATGCTGACCTTCATGACAGAGATAACTGATCTTGAAGTCCTCGCTGTTCAGGTCATAGGAGCCAGGAAAGGAGTAGAGCGCTTCTCTTGTCGCCCATCCTCCTGCATAAGCATGTCCAAAAGTGGCATAATCCAGCCATCCGATGAGGATGGGATCCATCATAAAATAAACATCCACCTCAACAGTATCCTTGATCAGCCCAACCCTGTAGCGCTCTATTTGGCTACGCTTCCATACAAACAGGTCCATGAGATGAGAGGTTCTTCCGTAGGCATTGGATTCGAACCCCCGCTCATGCAGAAATCGCTCACTGAAGCTCTTGATGTCTTCTTCGGTATCCTTTTCCTTGATTTCCGGAAACTCAGGCATCAAAAAGTCAACGACCTGCTCTTTTAGCAGAGAGTCAAGCAATTCCTGAGACCGATCGGTCATCATGGATTCCTGCCAGTATTTCTGATAGATGTCGATGTAGCGATTGACATCAGCATCCTCGGTATATCGGGTGATCTCCCGCTTTTGAAAGCGATCGATCATCTTCATCTTTAATTTCCCGGCTTCCGTGGAGTTCTCTTCCGCCGTTTCCAGACTGGATATGGCCTCCCGTATGTTGCCTTGCATGGCGAAAGAATAGGCCTGAGTGGTTCCGGAATCTTGAGCAGAAAGAGGAGGGGAGAGGATCAATAGACAAAGGGTGATGACAAGGAGTTGTTTTGCTTTCTTCATGTCCCCAAAGCAAAACCCGGGTCATAACCTAAAATTGTATCAGATTGACCTTTCGGAAATTTTTCCTGTGGGTGAGGGGATTTGAGCCATAAACCGCTCTGAAGGTGCGGATGAAGTGAGATTGATCATAAAACCCGTTTTCCAGGGCCACCGAAGTCAGTTTTTTGTCATTTAGCGAATCAAAATAGGCATTCAGAGAACGTACGTTGCGTATGTAATCACCGATTGTAGAGCCTTCCTTTCTTTTGAATGTTCTGGCCAGATATGGTACTGATATGTTGAATAAGGCGGCTATTTCCGCAAGTCGAAGAGGTTTTCGATAGTTCTCGCGTATCAATGACTTCACCTGATCACTAAGACCCGGAAAAGGCTTTTTATCCTGTGCGAATCCAATATTCGCGATGAATTCCTCTACGCGACACCTCATTTCATCTTCTGGAAGTTCATCGATCAGACCCGCCAGGATACGGACGATGGCAGAGGAGTTCGGATGGACTTTTGGGCTTAGGTCAAAACCCTCGGGGAGCTTGGCGTCAAGGATCTTCACGTTAAAACTGACCCCTGGCTGATCATTGAACACATTTTCATGCTCATAACCGCTTGGCCTAAACATCATTTTCCCATGGTCGATCCGGGATTCCGAAAGGCGGGTTTTCTCCAGATAGCTGCCCCGGATGGGAAAGCTCCAATAGGGGAACTCGTGGAAATGCCTGGGCGTGCGATCCCCTGGCCGGTGAAAGCTCAAACTGAGGGCATAATCTCCCAGATCCAGGTTTCTCTTGGTGGGACCGCAAAAGGATTCTGATCGAACCATATTCGATCTCCAAGAAAACCAATTAAGAGGATCTATCTGTCAAAATTTTGATCAGGGGTTTATATTTCCGAAGAGGGGTTAGAGTTAGGAACTTATGTGAACCCCCGAGCATAAAACCAATTCTCAAAGGTCCTTCCGATCAAGGACATCTTTACGGGATGATAGCTTAAGCTTTTGTAAGATACTGTTTACAAGGGACTTAAATAGGAGTTTAGAGTGTTCCGGTTGGAAAATTGGGTGAATCCCATAAAAGGGTTCAATAACTCAAAAAATTCCATTTCGCCAACATGTCGGTTTCCATGTTGAAACGGTTGATTATTGATTGAAATTTCCAGAAAATTCTACTTTTCAGTTCACATCCGATAAAGCGGATTAGTAGTTTAGATTTCTTACCACAATCATTGATGAATTGAAGCCAAGCTATTTACTTTCTCTTCTGGCGCTAATCATACTTTCAGCGCGCCCTTGCGATGCACAGAATTATCAAAGTCTATTGGCCGATCTGAACTCGGTAGTTGTGAATTTTTACATAGAAGATGATAATCATTTTAATCCTATGGAAGTCATTGACGGGGAATTGGTAATAAGTGGTCAAGACTTTGGATTTCCAAGGTATCAAATCCAAACTTCAGAGATAATTAGTCTAGACGTAATAGGAAGTACTATCAGAATTAGATGTGATCACTCTTCCACGTGTATTGTTGGAAACTACAATCCGGTGTACCATATCCAAAACAAGGAATACTTGTCAGAATTCACTTTTATCAGTAATCCGGGCTTTGACAGGGTAGAATGGTTTGCTTCTTCACTTGAAGAACTGTTTGATCTTGTCAATAATCAAAGCAAAAGCCACGACAATTCTAAACCCGTGACGCTGAAGGAAATAATCGGAGCATGGGTTGTTATAGAGGCTAAAGATTCCGAAAAGATTAAAAACTATGAATTTGGTCCCCAGGAAAAGGAAGACTACTTAAGCCTCAAACGTAGCATAATTGGAACCCTGATCGACATATCTGAGTCTGAGCCAAACGAATTCGATATTACGTTTCCGGCTCAGTTTCCAAGCCAGGAAGCAATTGACACTTTGGATCTCTCTTGGTTAGAAGTCCCAGAGCAATTGGTTTC
>JANQHS010000348.1 GCA_028282565.1 Cytophagales bacterium
TTCAGGACTGATCATCGGGAGACTTTTCATTCAGAAGATCAGCGCTTCTATTTCCATAACTCACAGTATACTTGCCCGGAGGCACTTTGCTAAAAGCAAATTGCTTTTCACGCGAGATGCGTTCCGTGGCGATCGGCTCGCCCTGCATAATAAGCTTTACCCGTGTTTCATCCGGCCTTCCATCAGGATACTCGCCCTTCACTTTACCGGGTTGGAGTCGACTCAAGTAGACCCTTTCATCGGGCACTTCCAGTTGATAGTTGCCTGCCTCCAAGCCAAAAAAACCAAAGTTGCCATGCGCATCCGTGTCAGTACTTCCAACTTCTTCCGATCCGCTTTTCAGAATAACCTTCTTGCCAGCGAGTACCTTTCCATCAGCGCTTTGAAGCACTCCTCCCAAAACGGCATTTTTCACCTTTATGGACTTCGAAATAGAGAACATGAATTCCGGGATCTCCATGATGTAGGGGTAATTGGATAGCGGGCTATCCACAACGGGATAAGCGGGTAAAGGGCCTGTGCTGAATTTCCCGGTCTCATCTGAAGTCGCAGGAAAGAAGCTGCCATCAGGAGCCTTGAATTGAATATCAGCATACTCCAGGGGATAACCGTCCTGATCGGTAACCCAGCCCTGGATATTTCCAAATTCATCTCTTCGGATCACCTGTAGGGTACAGGGCTGTTCATCCACAGTTAGCTTGTAGGTTCCGGCCGGGACCTTTGAAAACCAAAACAGCCCACCCTTCCCGGATGTACGAACAATTTTCTCATCTCCCATTTGGAGTTGAATCTTCACATCATCGATCGGAATTCCGTCAGAGCCAATGACGGTACCGCAAACCGCTCCCCTTCCCAGGGCGTACATGCTCGGACCTATGCCGGTGAGGTTTTTAAACGGGGTCAGGAGTTCATAAACAAATCGCCTTTCCTCGAATACCTCATGAGGCTGCCTGGGCTCGAAAAGATCACCTTTAAAGCCAGCAGGCCGGAAGCGATTCTGATCATAGTCCTCCTTGAATGCATTGAGTCGTTCGATCAGGGCTTGGGTGCTGATGTCGCACCAGTAATTCTTCGCACTATGAGTGGTTCTGTGTACATATGAAAAACCTGGATTCTCTCCCTGCCAAACCTTCTGTTCCCAGAGATCATCTTTTTTATCAGGCTTGGGTTCTCGTATTTTCAGTATGTAGTAAGGGTCCAATATGCCCCGGTCGATATACTCCTGCCTGAATTGCCAGTTTTTCCCTTTTTGCAAATTCTTCTTGATGATATTCAGAGCACTCTCCAGTTCCCATTCATGAATGCCCGGATCCGGTGACTGGGTCAACATCATATCATTCCAACTTCAGGTGAGTGTCGCTGTCCTCGTCTTTTTTGAAACCGAGCCCGTAGCCCATATTGAAGTCATCATCTTCCAGCTTCATATCGCCGGATCCTGCTGATGGCCTGTGTTCCGTATACATGAGGTCTTCTTTGGTCTGCAGCATTTCCCTTTTTCTTTCATTGAAATCCTGTAAAGACCTTATCCGGTCATCAATTGACAGGCTTTTGAAATCTTTGAACCATTCCTGGGCATCGAGCGCTTGCTTCTTTTTGGAGAATTCCGGAGAATCTCCATCATTCGAATATGCTTCAGGATCAATCTCCTGATCCTGGAAAGTCAAAACCTGATGCTTTATTTCATCACCTGAGTTTTTCACCTGTCCTGAAAAAGAGATCGTCGGTTTTGGACTTTTGACCACCTTCCTTTCTTCAAACTTTGGAGTGAGCTTCTGATTAGCCCGTTCCAGGATGATCTTCTTGATCAGCCTTGCCCTCTGGATCAGTTCCTGATCTTCTTCATTTTTTCGATCTACAACTTTTTTCCTGCTAAGATCCTCTGCAAGTGCTTCCTCTTGCTCCCGCCTTTTTTGTTCGCTGTTCTCAAGGGCTTCCTTCTTCCTTAAATAGAGGTAACGTTCCTCGGGGTCTTCCGGAAGTATTTCCCTGGCCGACTCTTCAACTGCCTTTTGCTTAATTTCGGAATAGCTCCTGGGTTCATCACCTGCCTGATCTTCATCACCCGTCAGTCCGGATGCTTTAGCCCACTCAGGCCGGTCAGCTACGATCTTCTTCCTGATAGCGCCCAGGATCTTCTCTCCCTCCTCTCCTTCAGGCAAACCCTGAGGAAAGGCCATGGAGATATAGAGCTTCAATGCTTCGTCAATGGAAATCTCGGGAACCTTATGTCTATCCTTTTCCCCCATCAGATCTTAAAACCTTCATCGAATTTGGATTTCCATTTTTCGGTCTCCACATCCATAAGATCTTTCGCCTTGTCGGAAAACCCATCCTCTAGGTCGCTTAAAGGATCAGATAGATCCATCTTTTCTTTGACATCCTCTAAATCAAATGGGAGGCCCTTTACCTTAGGGATTGCCTTTTCCGAGATTCCCAGATCCTCGATTTTCTTCTTTTCGAGAAGATCATCAGGAACTTCAAAGGGTATAGGCATATCGCTTGCTTCGAGGCTCTTTGCAGAACCTATTGAATCAAATTTGAGGCGGTCGGCAATCGCCTTGGATGCATTGCTGATATCAGGAGCAAATTGATCCGCAATACCCGCGAATAGTGGTCTTAGATCTTTTTTCACCCCATGTCCAGATCAAAGAGATCATCGAAGGAAAAGGCCTCGCCTTGAGAAATGCCTCCGGAATGAACTGACAATTCCTCGGTGGTATTATCACCATCAGTGGTGATGGTGAGCATGGCGATGTACTTGTTCTCGGCCTTGTCCTTGAGTATCCACTTCTTCCTTTCGACATCACCTGCACTCTCCGTACCCTTAGAGGTAATATCCATGGTTTTTAGAAGATCATGACCATTCTCCAGAAAAGCTTCAAAAAGTGCCTTCTTGAATTCCCGATCGGGATCATCAAATTTGGTATGATCGATTCCCTCCAACACGAAAAGCTTGTTTTCTTCCATATTTGTAAGAGCCGCTTCCTCGCTTTTCTTCTCGGCTTCCTCGGCTTCCTCCCTCAGTTTTTCCAGAAGTATCTTGATCCTTTCCAATAACAATTCCGGGGGTGGAATGGGAACCAGTTTGGTCCTCATTAGACTGGAAGCAGAAAGATCCTGGCTAAACTTCTGGGCATGTTTGCTATCAACGGTATTGGAAAAGGCAGATGTGTTCTTCGTGCTGACACTTCCGCTCGCACTCATTTTCGCTTTAAAGAAGAGGGCATTATAACTTCCGGATGCCGAAAAAGAGGCACTTGAACTCCTGGAAGAAGATCCGGAAACAGTATTCTTCACAGCGGTGCTGGAGCTGCTTTCCTCACGGATATTCACCTCCATTTTCATTTCCAGGATGGTATCCACGAAATGGTAGAACGATGGGGTAAACCCGGCTTCAAGCATGGAGATCTGTTCTCCTCCAATGGAGACGGTTCCCGGCGCTCCCATCATCTTGGTGATATCAACCCCAACCTTGTCGAGTTCATACTGTCCCCATGCGATTCCCTTCGCAAGATTGAGGATCATCTGATCGATACGAACGCTGGTCAGCGCATTACCTACATTAAGTGTATCCTGTGCTATATCTCTAGCCATGATTCTTTATTTTTTGTGTTGAAGTATGCTTATCAATCGTCTCCTGATCCCTGATCATCCTGTGCCTGATCCGCTGCTGCCTGCTCCTCAGGGGTTAAGGGGAGGCGTTCCATGATCTCATCGATCTTGGCTTTCAAACCTTCCAGGCGCTCAATATTCTGCTCAAGCTCAGGATCAATCAGTTCTGATGTAGTGGTAGCCTTGCGCTGTTTGTTGGGAACATCGTAAAAGGCCATCAGATCATCCAATCCCTTGATGAGATTCTCGAAAGCCAAATCCAGTATTCTTCGATCCTTAACATCTTCGATCACAGCCCAGTGGTCATTTGTGAGTTTGGCATATTCATCGTTAAGAGTTTCCAAACCGATCTTTATTTTCGAGATGTCAGGAAAAGAAGGCGGGGCATCTGCCAAATAAGTTCCCAGATCTGTTTTAATCGATTCGGCATCAGTGGAGATTGCGGGAAGGACCGTCTTGGAGAATCGCAGCAATGCATATCTCTTGGCCCATTCCTTTCTTTCCTTGGCGGCATTTTGAACCGCCTCTTCAAGCACCTGCGGTGGCGGGATCGGAACGATCTTGGTTTTGATGAGCGAGGAAGCAGCTACCTCATAGCCATATTTTGAAGCGAAGGATGCATCAACCGTATTGACCTTGACCGCCTTTGATTTTTCATTCGTATTTACACGCCCCGATGAACTACTTCCGCCTGAATATCCATGGCCATGACCACCATAACCCCATCCATAACTTCTTCCCGCATAACCATATCCCCAGCCCCAGCTGCGTCCATAGCCATAGCCATGATAATTATTGCTTTTCTGCTGCGAATATTGTGATTGAGTTTGCTTTTCGTCAGACTGCGTATTGATATCCGACTTAATGATCTCCTTTTCTTCTTCATATTGACTTGAAACCGAGACACGGATCTCCAATATGGTATCCACAAACTGATAGAAATTGGGGGTAAATCCCAATTCAACCAGACTGATCAAATCCGGTTCATTGGTGCCGGGTATTTTTCCAAATTCGATTTGAGCATCACCCATTTGCACGGCGAGAGCCATGCAGGTTTCATCAAGTCTGGCCTGACCGTCCGCAATTCCCTTGGCCATATTGAAGATGAGCTCGTCAATACCCATGCTCGAAATGGCACCGGCAACTTTTTGAGTTTCTATAGAACTTTGGTTTGACATAGCTAGAAATAGTTGTGGTTTGGTAATAGATTTAAATCGTGAAGAAGATAAGCAGAATTTTAAAATTGGCCAAAATCCATAATAGTTTTTCTGCTCATATTACCATTTTTGCTGTTGGATTGAGTAGGCATAACCAAGCGATCAATTTTTTCCGGATCTACTCAACAGAAAGCCGCCGTAAGCAATTGTTTTGTTCCATTCAAAAAGCATAAGCTCAGAAGTCTTCTTCTACGGCCTTTTCATGGATGAAGAGCTGTTGAGGGAGAAGGGTTTGAATCCCGGAAACCCAAGGAAGGCCTCCCTACCCGGTTATGGCCTCAGGATCGCTGAAAGGGCCACACTCCTACCCGCTGCCGGTGAAACCTCGTATGGAATCGTGATGCAGATCACCGAGGCTGATCTGAAAAAGCTCTATTCAGAGGAATCTGTTTCGGATTATGTCCAGGAAAAAGTAAGCGTGATCACCGAGGATTATGAAACTCTTGAAGCCAGTTGTTACAACCTTCCGGGCAATCTGATTACCGGTTCAAACATGGCCTATGCAAATGCATTGCTTCAGCTGGCAAAAAAGTTAGGCCTACCCGATCATTACCTGCTTAATATCCGGAGATTTATCGGTTCGGATACCTAGCTCCCGTTTGCGCTCGAGAATAATCAAGGCATGTTCATTTTTTGCAGGCGGGAAAAAAAATCATTTTTTTTTCCTGTGATTAAATCCAATCGGGGTACATGGTTCGTATGTAGTTCCAAAGAGTGATCGCAATGGACCACGTATCTAATGATGGATACCTGATTCTTTCTACTCCATTCATGGAGTTTCTGGAGTTTTCCGATATATCGGGTATCTCCAATGTCTCTGTTTATTGGAAGAGCGATCAAGGTTTTATGGAAACCAGGTCGGCTACAAACAACTTAAAAAAGTCCGACTTGATAGGTCTCCTGCAGTCCCTTGATGGTGAGTTGGTGAGTATACGATTCAATTGTCTGGGCGATATTGAAATTGATTCAGATGGAAAATCGGAAATTTTTGTCAGCAGGAACCAGGATTTCAAACCGCTTGAAAACGATCTAGAGCATTTTAAGGATGTGTTGGTAAGTGATGCCGGCCTGAAGGAAATAAGAACGGGGCTGTGGGATTTGGAAGTCGGATATTCGCTTTTCAAATCAAAGAAATTGGAATAAATACACAACTATTTGACTTAAGAGAAAACTTTTATGAAATGATTTAAAAAATCCATGCTATTATAGTCCCGGATTTCAAATGTATTCAAAGGGAAGTTGGACAGTACCTCCGAAAAAAACATAGAGACAGAAAAGCTTGTTTCTCTTCTGAAAGCGAAGGATCAGAAGGGCTATGAGCTATTGTACGAGAGGTATGGTGCTACTCTGTATGGTGTCATCTTAAAAATTGTCGGTGCCGAGGAAAATGCAAATGATGTATTGCAAGAGGTGTTTTTGAAGATCTGGAAAAACATAGATTCTTATAAAACCGAAAAGGCAAATCTTTTCACCTGGATGCTGGCAATTGCCAGAAATTCAGCAATTGATCATACCCGGAAGAAAGAATTCAACCGGAGCATAGATATCCAAAAAGTAAGCGATGAAGAGTTGGGAACAGAGACGCAAAAAACCGATAAGATCGGTGTGAAGGAAAAGGTCCAAAAGCTGGATCCCGAACTGAAGGAGATCATCGATATCATCTATTTCAGCGGATATACCCATTCTGAAGCTTCCGAAGCCCTGTCTATTCCACTGGGTTCAGTAAAAACCAGGATTCGGACTGCATTGCGTGAATTAAAAAAACTTGTAGTGTAGGTGAATGTCAAAGATTACATAGCATCCGGAATACTTGAAGACTACGTTCTTGGGAATGTTTCTGACCAGGAGCGACGTGAGGTGGAGTGTATGGCAGGCATCTATCCTGAAATAAGAGAAGAACTTGAGAACCTGTCGATATCCATCAATGCCTATATTGAAACCTATGAGAAATCTCCGCCGCAGGAATTAAAGCAAAAAGTATTAGGCGGACTGAAGAGTTTAGGAGAAGAAGGGCAGGACGGAAAGGTCGTAGAACTCAAACCCACAGGTTCAATTGCTTGGAAATATGCGGTAGCCGCCTCGGTTGCCCTGCTCATCGCCTTGGGGATAAATCTAATCAACATGAGTAACCGCGCGGATGGTCTTAACGATCAGCTTTCCGATCTGGAGATTGAAAACCAGGAATTGATAAGCTTGAACGAAGGGAGCAATACCCTGATCGAAAAACTGAAAGAAACCAACAGCACCTATTATCAGGTATTAAAAGATCCGAACAACAAAGTTGTCCATATGCATGAGGTAGAAGGCAAACCCGATGCGCTCACACTTGTTTATTGGAATCCTTCAAGCGAGGAAGTCTACGTGCAGGTTGACCATATGCATATACCTTCGGAGGAGCTTCAGTATCAGCTTTGGGCAATAGTAGATGGCAAGGCCATTGATGCCGGAGTGTTTGAAGTCGGGCCGGACAGTACGGATCTGCAAAAGATGAAACCGATGAAGGAAGCGGATGCTTTCGTGGTTACTCTGGAAAAAAGAGGTGGTGTTCCCGTAGCAGAGGGTGAGATCTACGCCCTGGGCAATACCTGATCATTCCACACCTGGCGGTAGTTGCATTTCAAATAAGATCCCGAATTGGATCCAGGGCAATTATCATCTCATCAAGAATTTTCTCGAGAAGCCCTCCCCATTCAAATCGAGTTTAAGAATGTACATTCCCGTTTCCAGAGAATGCAGATCGATCGACTCATAGAGATCTCCGCTCCCCTGTAAGGATTGTTCGAACAGAAGTTTGCCAAAACGATCAAAGATCTGGACATCGGCAAAATAATCTCCCGAATTAGCCATTGAAATAGCAATCCATTCATCAGCAGGATTGGGAAAGAGTATAAGTTCAGGGCCAAGGACTACCGGCTTGTTGGCATCGAAATTCGAGCCATTGGATAGTTCATCATCGATCCTTCTGATCTTGAGATCTGAAATCCGACCATTCATCCCCTTGTTGAAATTGATACAGTTGCCAATAAGCAGATCCTGAGTACCCAGAAAGGTATTCTTGTTCAATCGAGAAACCTTTCTTTGTCCATTGACAAATATGGTCTGAGTCTTTTCTTCCTTGTCATACAGGAAGGTGATATGATACCAATTGTCTGTTTCGAGTGTTGTATTTGGATCCCTGGTATCCGCGGCCCAAAAACCCATATAAGGATTGCGCTGACGAGAGACGAGGTGGAGTCCCCTTCTTTGGCCTTGTTGGTTAACGGATCCCAGAATACCCAGATCTCCTTTATCGAAATTGGACACATTTATCCATGCGCTTACCACAAAACTGCTCTCGGTAATACTCAGGGAATCCGCCCTTGTCAGGCGGATATAGTCTGTATTCGCTCCTCCAAACTGGGCAACCAAGCCCCGGACCGGGTCCTGAATAAAGGTGATATTCCCATTTAAGGTACCGTCATAAGCATTTCCACTTATATCGGAACCGTTCGATGTCAGGGGATAATGAGCAACGAGTTCAGTCGAATAACCACTCCAATGCTCAAAGATCTCTTCATCGTTTAGGTCTTCTTTCCAAATTCTCACATCATCCATATAGCCTGAGAAGTAATGCTGATTTTGAGCCAGGCCCATAGTCACTATATCCAAACCTTCAAAAGCATCTTTTCCGGAAACGGTGGCGTCTTTTTCACCGTCTACATAAATGGACATTGTTCCTGAATCAACATCGTAGGAAAAGGAGATAAAATGCCATTCGTCCAGGGTCGGAAACTGCTTGCCGGTCAAATCATTATCGTAAAAGCTCATTTTAGCCCGACCTCCGGTATCAAGCCCCAGGTTTAACCCCTGATTGAGCTGTTCAACACTTGTCCCCAGAACGGGGTAAATGCTATCAGCATCCAGAACCTTCACCCAGGCACTTATGGTAAAACTGCTATTCACAAGCTCAAGGGCAGAACTCGTGGTCAGATCAATAAAACCATCGATTCCATTGAAAAGCGCTACATCTCCCCTTTCGGCATCATTCACAAAACTCACCCCGCCTCGAATCGTGCCATGGAAGGCATTATCACTGATATCGTTGGCCCCGGTATCCAGGGGATAATAGGCCTTCAGAAAATCCGGACACAGACTGGTAATGACCACCGGCTTGGAAATCGACACGGTACATGAACCACTAACGGCCGTCATTGTAACGGTATAATCCCCTACCGCTGAATACATGTGCGTCGCCAGATTATCCGTACTGGTATTTCCATCGCCGAAATCCCAAAGCACGCTTTCGGGTACCAATTCCGAGACCTCCACAAAAGCCATGGTATCAGAGGTACAGCCCACATCAGAAACAAGGAAGTTGGCCTTAAAGCTGTCTGCTGCTGAATCCAGAACTACGGTATCTCCACTCTGACAACCCAGATCATCAACTACCTGTACCCAATAGGTACCCGCATCTGTTACTTCAATGGTTTCAGTGGTATCTCCCGTAGACCAATTGTATTGGACATAGGGTTCGGATAAACTCAGGGTAAACGGATTCCCAACACAGATTTCCCTGTCATCACCCAGATCTGCTTCGGTTTCCTGCGCATCCACAACTACCTCATCAAAAAGAGTACAGTTATCCGTATCGACAACCTCCAGTCCATAATCTCCCGATTCCGTGGCTAAAAAACTGCTATTCGTACTGCTGTCAGTAAGCCAGAAATAGGAAACAAAAGAATTCACGGGCTGCAGAACCGCGGTGTCTCCCAGACAGATCTCTATGAGGCTTGTATCAAAAATTACTGTGGTCGGCAGGTCGAATTCATACGCTCCTACGTCAGGAGCAGTCGTATTCCTTGCTGAGCCGTAAAAATCCGTACCGATGGCCGTATCGAGGGTTGAACCTGCTCCGTTTACGGCATAATGGCATACGTCTGGAAAATCTGCGTCACCAAAGGACAACTCATGAAAGGTGGATGCGGAATCCAATCCTGTGTTTGCTACATGGTCGCT
This sequence comes from Cytophagales bacterium, assembly GCA_028282565.1. GTDB lineage: Bacteria > Bacteroidota > Bacteroidia > Cytophagales > CCMP332 > JANQHS01. The sequence goes on from JANQHS010000348.1 coordinate 9,825, forward strand.
GAAGGAAAAATCATCCTGTGTTATCCCTGAGATCGAATAAAGCACATTGTTGGTCATGGTGACCTGGCTGGGATCCAGTGTGCCTCCATAAACAAACCCGGTTCCCTGATTCTGGAAAATATTATTCTGCACCTTGGAATCATTGATGGTCACGAATTCAAGACAGTGAGAACCGGAATCCACGATTACAGTATTATGGTACAATCCAAGGTTGGTGCCTCCGAAAATCTCAATTCCCTTGGACGCTCCTGAGCTTACAACATGAATATGGTTATTTGCGACAAGGTTAACAGTATTGTTGATCAGCACATTAAACTGGAAAAACAAACCGGAAGTCCCTGATCCAACCTTCACACGGTTTTCACTTACAATGAAATCGTTGGTCGTCAACAGATAGACCCCTGTGTAGAGCGGACCCGATTGTTCATTGTTTTCAATGTAATTGTTCTGAATGATAGGCTCGGATGTAATGTTGGTTGTAATTCCATTGAAATACTGGTTGTAGAATTCATTATGATGGATAAAAGGTCCATCCGAGTT
>JANQHS010000341.1 GCA_028282565.1 Cytophagales bacterium
ATCATGGGAAATCACGGAAAGCAATTTCCCTTTGATCAAATTGGCTTTTTTAAGCTGCTCTGTTTGTTCATACACCTGCTCGTTCAAGGAGACAGAGAGGTTTTCTGCCTTTGCAAAAGCGGTTGTTGAGGTTTTCGCCAGGGCATAGATCTGTATCAGGATAAACACAATGCTGAGATAACCCAGCAATTCCACTGACCTGACAATAAAATTGAAATGGAGGATGTCATGTATTATGCCGAAGAGCAGGATCAGATGACCTACAAAAAAGATCTGCGCGATCTTATTTCCCTTTGTTGTCAGCATCCAGCTCACATAGAGGGTATAGGACCCTACAAAGAACCCTATAGCCTGATAATAAGGCAGAATGTAGGAATGCCAATATGAGGGCATCAACAAGGTGGCCAGGACCTGCAGGCCGACAAAGTATAGAAAGAACTTCAGGAAGGTTTGGTTGATGCTGTTCTTGAACAGTGAATTGAAGTAGATCAGGTATAGCGCAGGGAGGATAATGAAAGAGATGAACTCGATCCGATTAAACAGCATCCACCATTCAAGAGGAAAAATATCGAACAGAAATTTATGCCCCCTTGTAAGGAGTCTGAAAACAAACGCAAGGCAAAACAGTGCAAAGAACAAGAAGAAATCATCCTTGGGTCGCATGAGGTAAAGGCCAAGGTGATAAACAAAGCAGAAGAATAAGATGCCTACCAGGAACCATTCAAGGATGGCCTGAAGCTGGTTTGCAAAAAGGATATCCTCCATCTTGCCAAGGGTGATGGCGTGCAGTATCCCCCCGGACCCCCGATCGAAGTCAGAAACCCTGACGATGATATCCAGAACCGAGGTATCCGAAAAGATTATGGGAGTTTGGAGCCCAAACTGGGGTTCACTAAGTATTTCTGTTCTTCCAATGATTCCCCGCTGAGCCTTGGTTTTTCCATTCACATCAAGCTCATAGGAGGTCATGATCGCAGGAATATTTAACATCAGGTTATGTGGCCGATCGCCCAACAATACCTTCAGTCTCATGGTGCCATAACCGATCCGCGGGATAGACTCCCCATCCAGTTCGCCTTGCCTCCACATTCCGGGACTGTTGATCATGGTGGATGGGCGGACCTTATCGATATCCTGCTGATCTAAAAAATGCTCCCAATAAAAGCTCCATGTTCCCTTGAGATCCACCGGGCCATCCTCATCAAAATTCCAATTTCTGAGATCGATAACTCCGTTTTGAGCTGATGGAATTTCTTTGGCGAACACATCCGGACGGAAGAACAGGATCATACATGTCAATACAACCCAGGGCAGATAGTTCATTGGTTTATGTGTGACTTTCTGAAAGTGCATAAAGTCCTCTTTGCCGTTTGCACAAGTAGATTCTCAGTACAATTTAAACCATAAATAGTCCCCTTAAAAAACGAAAGGGGCCTTAGGTAATAAAATTGGCCATAATAAATTGAAAATTAGACAACTTAGATTGGTTAACAGACCAATGACCACATGAAAAAAACAGTACTTCCATTCTTTTTGACCTTCATTATTTCGACTTCACCGCTCCTTGCCAGTGAAGTGGATTCCACTTGGTTGGATTTTTGGGTTGGTAAATGGGAAGCTTCCTGGGACAACGGAGACGGCACCCTGGGTAGCGCCACCAATCATATCTTCCGAACCCTTGGAGATTTTGTGATCGAAGAAAACTTTTCGCAAACCGGAGTGCCCAAGGATCAGGCTTTCATTGGGCGGAGCTATTCTGTCTTTAACAAGTTTACCAAGGAGTGGAAACAAACCTGGGTAGACAACTCTGGAGCCTATTTGGATTTCAAATCGGGCGAAGACAACGGAGACCCCGTATTCTGGAGAAAGTTCACCAACACCAAGGGACAGGAGATCTATCAGCGTATGGTGTTCTATAATATCAGCAAGGAAAAATTCGACTGGCGCTGGGAAAATTCTACGGATCAGGGCGAGACCTGGAATCTCAGTTGGAAAATTGCCTATTCCAGAGCTGAGTAGGCGATTAATTCCACCAATTCTGGTTTAAAGGATTTTCTCCTATGGCAAAGCGGTCGCCGATCTTTGGGCTGACCAATGGTATCCCCTTGATCTTGGCCTCCGCTTTTGCTCTTATTACGGGATCCCGCCATGTATGCAGGGCAAGGTTGAACGCCCCCCAATGGATTGGCATGATCATTCTGCTTTTGGCATCTATTCCGGCTTGAACGGTTTCTTCCGGCAGCATGTGTATATCATGCCATTGCATGTTGTACTGGCCGCATTCCAGCATCGAAAAATCAAATGGCCCGTACTTTTCACCGATCTCTTTGAAATGAGGCCCATAACCGCTATCACCGCTGAAATAGACATTTTGGTTCTTGCCTCTGATAACCCAGGAAGCCCATAATGTGCTGTTACGATCCGCAAACCCCCTCCCCGAGAAATGCCTGGAGGGCGTACAGGCCAAGCTAAGCCCTTCGAATGTGGTTTCATCCCACCAATCCATCTCAACGATCTTATCCTTTGGAACACCCCATCTTCTTAAATGAGCGCCAACGGCCAGCGGTACGAAGAACTTTTTGGTCCGATCCTTCAATTTGATGACGGATTCATAGTCGAGGTGGTCATAATGGTCATGGGAAAAGATGACGGCATCAAGTGCCGGGATTTCCTCAAAGTCGATCGGATCTTGATAGGGAAATCTGGTTGTTACGAACGAAACGGGTGAAGCATGCGAGCCTAGCATGGGATCGAGGAAGATCTTTTTGCCATCGATTTCCAGCAAGATCGCTGAATGCCCAAACCAGGTTAGATATGCCAGAGAATCGCCTCCGTCATATCCTCCTTCAAATTCACTTGGAACCTTGCCCTTAGGTTTTAATCCTCTCAGGAACAAAAAGTCCCTCATGATCCCTCCAAGTTTGCTCAGGTCCATGTCGAGCTCTGTTTTGATCAGGTTGACGAAGATGCCGTTTTTGAAATTCTTGGATTGCCTGATCTTCTCCATCTCTACCTCATCGGGCGATGCCCCGAATTGTGGTGCCGTCTTGATGAAGATAAAAGCACTAACGATAAGAATAGCTGCGAATCCGACCAAGGTCGAAACAAGGTATATGACCAAATTCATGATATTTTATTGGCTAGTTCGTTAATGTCAGAAGGGTCGATAATGTTCTTTCCGGGATCATTCTCAAGTATGGAAATCATGGAAAGTCCAACCCTATCGGTTGAGGTGATCGCTTTTGGAGCAAGGGTTTTCAGAATTGGATAGAAGATCCCAAAAACATCGTAAATGGCCTGATACCACCAAACTTTACTCTTCACTCCCTTTTTGGGCTGGATAAATCCCGGTCGAAACATGTAGGCGTGCTTAAAGCCCATGTTCAGCAAGCCATTTTCTGTTTTACCTTTCACCCTGGCCCACATAGAACGTCCCTTTTCAGTACTATCGGTCCCTTGCCCTGAAACATAACAGAAAGTCATCTCCGGGTTCAACTCCTTCAAAACCCTCGCCGTCTCAATGGTGAAATCATAGGTTATCCGGGTATACTGCTCCTCATTCAAACCAACGACGCTGACACCAAGGGTGAAAAAGCAGGCATCATAACCCGTGAGCCTTTCCCTTATGGTTGAATAGTCGGTGAAATCCTTGTGAATGATCTCTTCCAGTTTTGGGCTTGTAACACCGCAGGAGCTTCTACCGATCACCAATACGCGTGATATTTGTTGGGATTCAACGCATTCCAACAGGACTCCTTTTCCCACCATTCCCGATGCTCCGAAAATGATTACAGATCTTTGATTTTTCATTCGATAGTATTGTGAGTGATCACTTCTTAGACTTCATATTTTTTAAGCAGAAACTTTCGGAATTTGTCCTCATTGAGCAAATTGCCTTTGATAATGCTCATACTGATGCCCTCCATAAGAAGGAGCAGGAGTTTTGCTTCACCTTTAGGGTCTTTGTACTTCAATTCCATGAATGCATTGGTCAGGGATTGTATCAAAGGCTCCATCGTTTTATCCGGATAATTCCTTGCCTGGACCTTAATGGCCATTTGAAGTTTCCAGAACTCTCTATCCTCATTACTTACTTTAAAAGGAAGCTCCAGGGTGTTTTTAATCACTTTTTTTGGATCTGTTTCAATAATGCAAGGGGCAAAATATTGCATGGCCCTGTTTGTCCCCATTTCGATAATGGCATTCAACAATCCCTCTTTGCTTCCAAAGTGACGAAAGATCAATCCTTCAGAGACATCCGCATCCCTGGCAAGTCTGGCCGTGGATGTTCCCTGGTATCCTTCGCTGGCAAACAGCCTTAAAGCCGAATCAAGAATTTTTTCCTTCTTTTCTGTCATTAGTGAGTAATCACTTACAAAGGTATAACAATATTTTAACCCAACATTGATGAAATTATTTTGCAATCATTTATTTTTCGGGCATGCCTCACTTTTTCGATAAGGATCGAACCATAGCCAAGCCCGGTTACAATCGCTGGCTGGTTCCCCCTGCAGCCCTGGCCATTCACCTGAGTATTGGTCAGATATATGCATACAGTGTATTTAATGAGCCCATGACACGCCTTCTGGGCATAGAGTATTCAATTGAGGGAGACTGGGAATTGACAACGCTTGGTTGGATCTTCAGTATTGCGCTATTCACTCTTGGGGCTTCAGCAGCCCTTTTTGGTCGTTGGCTTGAAAAGGCGGGGCCAAGAAAGGCGATGTTCTTTTCGGCTTTTTGTTTTGGTGGAGGCTTTCTCGTTGCAGCATTTGGGGTCTACGTACACAACATATGGATCGTATATCTTGGTCACGGTATACTGGGAGGGATAGGACTTGGGCTAGGCTATATCAGTCCGGTCTCAACCCTCATTAAGTGGTTTCCCGACCGTCCGGGAATGGCAACGGGCATGGCCATTATGGGTTTTGGGGGTGGTGCCATGATCGCTTCTCCCCTTTCCGTATGGCTGATGGAAAGCTTTTCATCTGACCAATCTGTCGGTATTTGGGAAACCTTTTCCGTGATGGGAGTTCTCTATTTCCTGGTGATGATGGCCGGTTCTTTGATGGTTCGTATTCCCCCGGAAGGATGGAAACCTTCCGGTTTTGAATCGCAGGACAAACCCGGCACGGAGGTCAACGTGGAATTATCGGCCGACCAGGCCGTGAAAACCAGTCAATTCTATCTGGTATTTGCAGTACTTCTTCTGAATGTCACTGCAGGGATCGGCGTTCTGGGCCAGGCTTCGGTTATGATCCAGGAGATGTTTTCCGTTCAGGCTGTTGGAGCAGAAAATGCCATCAGGGTTGAGGATGCGGCATTTTTCGTTGGGCTGCTCAGCCTTTTTAACATGATAGGAAGATTTTTTTGGTCATCCATTTCCGATATCATAGGCCGAAAGTGGACCTATTCCATATTCTTTTCTCTCGGCTGTTTGCTATACCTCATTGTTCCGTTCACAGGCCTCATCGGCAGTCCTTTGCTTTTTGTTGCTGCCTTCTGCGTGATCATTAGCATGTACGGCGGCGGATTTGCCACCATACCCGCCTATCTCAAGGATCTCTTTGGTACCAAGGAGGTAGGTGCGATCCATGGCCGGCTATTATTAGCCTGGTCCCTGGCAGCGATTTTGGGCCCTGTGCTTGTCAATTATATCCGTGCTTTTCAAATAGATTATCTGGGCCTGCCTCCAAACCAGGCTTATTCGATGACCATGTATTTAATGGCCGGATTTTTGGTCATAGGATTGATCTGTAATTTGGCTATACGGCCCATAAAAAACCGCTGATCCTGCTACTTCCTTTTGATCACCAAAGGAAAATCCTGCCCCCGGCTGAAGGTATACGGGTATTGAGGATCACCCTTGAGTTCCTGACTTGTGGAAGGCACCCTGTCGTCCAGATAGGATTTTAATTCATAAATGGTGATCTTCTCATCCTCAGGAGCGCCATCAGCCTTTCCCGCCAGGGCTTCCAATAAGTTGTAGGTGAATACACCATGCCCGAGGCTCTCGAACTCGGTAGCGAACTGATCTGAGCCTGCGCTGGCCATCACATGAATACCCGCGCTTCTGGATAATTGTGCGATGGCCTTTTCCTCGGGCGCGCCTCTTTGTGCGAGCATTTCAACCGATCCACCGCTTTGGCAGGCATCCATAATAATGATCTGTTTCAGGGCCTTGATCGTTTCAAACTGGCTCTGCATCATCACTGAAGATATGGCCGTTGCATCCAGGCTTTTCTCATCGTTCAATCGTGTGCTTTCATGAGGAACGAAATAGAACTGTCCCTCTGCAAGAGTTCCATGACCGGCGTAATAAAAAATGAAGACATCATTGATCTCCACTTTTTTTGCCCATGATCTGAAGACAGCCGAAATATTATCTCTTGTTGCTTCGGAATCATAGATCTCCTCAACAACCATCTCTGCATAAAGGTCCTTGGAGCTTTCAACAAAACGCTTCACGAAAGCTTTCGCATCAGCTCTGGCATAATTCAAGTTGAGTTTTGGATTCTGATAATCATTGATCCCAATAGCCATAAGGTAACACTTTGAGTCGGCGGTTCCGCTACTCACAATGATCTGATCTTTTGAAGGAGCGGTTTCAAGGCCAATACCCGCAGCGGCGACCGCCTCAAAGACGTTTTTCCCATTGACCAGAGGAAGCTCCATTTTGACCTTGTAACTGCCATCCTTCTCCAGATATTTTTTGCCCAGGATAAAGGTCGCGGTTCTTTTCCCATTATGATAAACCCTTAATTCCCTTTGGACCTCAGGCTTGCTTTCTGAATAGGTTCCCGGCGCCTGATCATATACCCTTATACCGATCAGGGCTTCCTTCCCCTTTTCCTTCTCTATCGCGGCCAGCTTTACTTTGGGAAGATCTGTTTCCAGATCGCTGTCTGCCAGGGATTTTTCTGATCTCTTGCCCCTGCTTTGTGTCAAAAGGCTCTCGATATCCGGACGATAAAAATTATCAAAGAATTGATCCAGACGATAAGTTCTATTGCCCTTATTGAAATGTATGAACTTTCGAGCCCCATCCGTAGCGGAAAAATACCCCTCAGGCGTCCTGACCATCCAATCATTTTTACCGATATGGACCTGTTCATATATGGCTTTCCCTTTTTCCAAGTCCCAGAACTTTGTTACACCATCCTCATCCGTAGTGATAACCTTGTTTCCCCCCTCAGCAAATAAAACCTGGTATACAGGAGCCTGATGGCCTTCCAGGATACCCATGAGTTCTCCAGATCTGCGATCCCAGAATTGGATGACGCGGTCCTCTCCGGCCGTAACGATGTATTTTCCATCGGGTGAATAATCAGCGGAATGAAGCTTATTTCCAGCCCTGGCTTTCCAGGTTTGCATTCCGGTAGAGAGATCCCATTCCCT
>JANQHS010000342.1 GCA_028282565.1 Cytophagales bacterium
TTTCATTGCACCCAGTTCCAAATCTCTCAACTGCATATTTGAAAATCGAAAATGCATATGGGCATGGTCCTGATCTTTTTGCAATTCTGAACTTCTACCATAAGATCGATATGGATTCTAACCATGCAGGTGCATGGTTGGAGTATTCTATTGATACGGGTGCCACATGGCACAATGCATTTTCTGATTCTTTGCTTGGTACTGACGTGTATTCAGGTACCGGATCAATTGACACCCTGTCAAATGGACAAATAGGGATTACGGGGACTGATACTTCGTGGAGTCTATTTACCATCTGTTGGGGGAATAATTACAACCCTCCAATGCCTACTATTGATAGCGCCATTTGGGTGAGATTCGTTTTTTGGTCTGATCCATCAGCTTCTCCTGCAGAAGGATGGATGATTGACGATGTGGGTTTACTCTGGCTCATTGTGGATGATCTTTCTGAAAATTCGGATTTTACCGATCAAACATTGCTGTTATACCCCAATCCATCTTCGGGGAATTTATATTATGAAATCTCAAGTGATATATCGTTAGAAGATTGTAGAATTCATGTTTGGGATTCAAAGGGAGATCTGACATTGGATATTTACCCGGTTTACTCGGATGGAAAAATCGATCTCAATCAGCTTTCAAAAGGAGTGTATCTAATTACCCTGAATTGGCCGGAAGGGGAGTCCATTAAAAGGATTGTGAAAAAATAGACACTCGCATTCCGCGGCCTGCCCGGTAAATCTGAAGTTAAACCAGACTCTTCGCTCAGAGTGATGATGCGATGGAGTAGGGAGTCGTTGCCTATCTGATATAGTTTGCATCTATGAACTAGTTGATCTTCCATGAGTACTTCGGAGAAGTTGTGGAATCTGAACTTTGATCTGGAAAAAGTCGATAGATTCTAATTTGAGATTTACTTTCCATGGGAGATCTTGGGCTGTTGTTTGGTATGGATCAACAATAGTGTATGTCAATTAAGGGAATTATTTTAGTAGGAATATGATATTCTTTATTGATTTGGAGAAAAGGGTCGATGAGTAGATTACTTCCCTATATTGTTTTTCTCACTTTCATTGTCGGGTGTCAGAGGGATGAGAATCCTGATCCAAAATGTATGGACCCAACTGATCCTAATTGCGAAAATTATGATCCATGTCTGGTGGAAAACCCGGTTTCAGCTGATTTTAAGATGGAATCTAAACTTACTTATGCATATGGCTATGATACTATTTATATAGAGGAGACCTCCCAGGCAGGATTGGGAGTTATCCGATTTACGGCAGTTGAGGAGGGTGCAAATTACAAATGGTATATTGGGGCCGACACTTTCTATACAAGATCCTTTGAGCTTTTATTTACAGAGTCTGGCGTAATCCTGGGATCTACAATTTCATTCACACTTATTGTGGAGAAAGAACCAAATCCGGTTTGTCACCCAAATGATAATGGAAAGGATACTGTTACAAAAAGCCTGAAGTTCATTGACCGGTGTGACTACTCGATTAGCAATAAGTTCTATGGGTCATTCGAATCCAATCCAAATGATTCCTTTGAAGTAAAGATTGAAACATTTAACCCAAGTGCAGACTCATCATTGGGTTGTTTTCAGATCCGGTTCAGCAATTTGGATAATGGAAAGTCCGTTTGTTCGGACTTATGGCTGCCTGAGACGTTTTTCTCCAACCGATATGCGCTAATTCTGGACGGATACATTTATTCCTTCTGCGGATCCCCCACGGGAGAGATCCTTGTCGATGAGGAAGCAAACACATTAAGAATGGAGCTATTCTTTATTTATGATGAGGATGGAGATGGTTTCCTTCTGGATGAACAAAGAGATACTATTCCAAATATATTTCATGGACGTTTAAAATAACCTTTTATCATGATCAGGATTAACCTAGCTGCCTGGCTATTTCTAATAATAGCGCATAATGTCTTCGCTCAAAATCAAATTATCTGCCCGGTGTCGAATATTTCAACTGACCCGAACGACCCAGTTAACAATCAGTTCAATGGTATTTGGGGTAACGACAACCCATACTTAAACACTTTTGATTGGGCTGCCAGGACAACAAATAGCTTTGATCAAATAAGCCTGGAAAATGGTGTTGGTTTTCAGGCACATTTTCCTTCAAACCATATAATTATTAGCCCATATAGTGATCAAATGGGGGTCGGATACGAGTATCTTACCAATGCTGGTGAACCGGATATCTCCAAGAGGGATTACCACATAGAAGACGGCTGGGAATTGCTTTCGGTCAATTTGGGCACCTGGCCGGATGGAACCCCAATCACAACCGCCCCTCCCGGAACGACGCTAAGCGGATCAAATACCTATTATCCGCAAACCCCCTATATTATTTTGTATAATAAATACGATGAAAAAATTCGATTATTTATGGCGAGCCCGGTCAGTATTTCAAACGGATATTCAGGTGTGGAGGCAACATTTCAACTGACTAGCTCTGAGGAAAAATATTCTGGTTTATTTCGGGGAGTGCTTCCCTATGATGTTGCCTTGGATCAAGAAACATCAGCTATATTATCACGGAGCTACAATAAGAGCCCAAATGACCCATCCCGTTTTTGGTCAACAGATTTTCATATCAGCTATGATCCATGTGCATGCAAGTCAAAAATGCAATTAAGTAACTTGTATAGATTCATTTTGACATCAACTGTGGAGTTAAAAGGAATTGGTGTAATTGTGGATAGAAAATTGTATGACCAAACCACTGGTCGACCGCTTTTTGACCCCAAGTTTATATCAAACTATGATTTAGTATCTGACTTCGGATCAATTACATACAAAGGAGCTCTAAGCCTAATAGAAGATTACAAAAACCGTCTTTCAAACTATAATTACAAAAAAAATCGCTATCAATGGTATAATTCAAACTTGCTGATCCCTTTGTTTGATGCAGGAACCGATCTGGTAACCGATGGGGTGGTTAGTTCAAGCCTTCCGGGGATAACAGCAGACTATTTGCTCAATGAAATTTGGTGGTTTGAGAACGCATCCAAGAAGGACCTGGAAAAGAGAATATCCGATGGAATAAAATCCGTGATGGGGAAGGGTTTTGACGAACTGAAGGTTTCAATGTTTGGAGATAAGCCCACAAATCCAAAACCTCCCAGTCCTCCCATGATTTCTACGGTGGAAACAAGATTTGAAGGCGATATGAGCACCACTCTTCCTTATTCCGGACCTAGCATTTATTATCCGGGAACATACCCTGGCCAGGGATCGGTCTTAGGAACGGAACTTACTCATGCAAACTACCCGGTATACAATGAGAACATAGGGCTATATGCGATGCTTAAAACTCCGAATCTATTGGTTAAGGATGACTATGTTTCGTCGAGCGAATTGAATATAAATGTTGAGGACGTATACAATGGTTTTTGTTGTGAGCATACGATACTTCACACCAACACACAGATTGAAAATGATTTCAGATTTAAGATTCAACCCATTGAATATGCTCTGAATCCGGCAATCGATTTCGATCATGACAGAACGAACATTCGGGCCCAGGTTTCTTTTTGGTTAAAAAAGCCGGTTGAGAAAATTGATTCGGAAAGCGAAAAAGAAAAATGGGATCTGGTTTATCCTGAATTAAACGCCGTCGACCCTAAGACCATAAGCAAGATCGAGGTTGAACTATTCAATATTGAAGACCCAAATAATGACTTAACCGCTTATTTAACATCTTTTAATGATACAGGATTGTTTTTTGAGACTCCGCCTATTCCACTGAATGCAATTACAAATACAAAATTTGTGCTCAGGACAAAGTATAACCTGGATCTGGATATTTTCATAGGATATGAAAAAACATCGCAGTTCCCGGTAGGTTTAAGAGAGGAAATTGCAGAAAAATCGGGTTATCAAATAGAAGATGTGAAATTGAAGATCTTCGGTGATTATTACTTTGATCAGATTGGCTATGATGGTGCACAACTCAACAAAATGAATACCTACACCTACCGAATTGACAAAAATCAACTTATCCCAACCAATCAGAATCAGTTTAATACTGCCGGGGAGACTTTTTCGTTTACAAAGAAGCTCAAGGATGAGTTGGATGTTCAGTATATAGATATTTCAGGTGGGAGTATGGTGTTCTCACCTGTACATCTCAATACTCCATTCGAAGGCTCGCCGAATAATCTGACTTATGTGGGTAATAGAATTAGATTCCTAAAGTTCACTTCCCCTAACCCGGCCCCCGGAGTCATTAGTGCTTTTGGTTCAGGTAGTAAGATAAATCTGGAATACATCAATTCATTTATAGCCAAACAAGAGGGGGAAATCTCCGGAGAGGTGAGGATTTCTCCTTTCGTAGCGACCGATTATTACAATGAGGTAGAGATTGATCCGATACAAGGCACAGCCTTAAATGCTTATTGTCAGTCCGAATACAAAGCCGATATACTTGCACAAGGTTTTTCCGTGCCCGGAATTGATTATTATCAGTATGCACATACCGATAGGAGTATATTGCCCTATCCGGATGAGGAGTTTTCCTACTACGTATACCCTAATCCTTTTATTGAGCAATTGACCATTAATGTGAATCAAGATCAGAGTTCTGTGATCAAAATTTATAGTTCAGAAGGAGAGCTGCTTGATTCCAGGGTGTATTCTTTATCCGCTGGTGATAATCGTTTTAGTTTCAAAAACCTTTCGCCGGGTATATATTTCCTTCATATACAAAATGAAAAGGGTCTTTTTAAAGAAAAGTTGATACGGTCATATTGATCGGTTAAAGCTTTCTTGTCTCTAAGAGTGGGCTACCCAAACCGGATGGTGAAGAAATTGGGAGAATTGGAGAAAGCTGAAAAGGAAGCCAGGGCTTCTGTTGAGCCGGTCGTCAAAGCCATGTGAAATTAAACCAGACTCTTCGCTTCGCTCAGAGTGATGATGCGATGGGG
>JANQHS010000380.1 GCA_028282565.1 Cytophagales bacterium
CATGATCATCGTATGCTTAGGGATCGAGTCGCTCTGGCAATTCCAGCTCCACACCCAATTTGTGCCGAGGCTGGGAATCTTTGAAAGGTTCATGAATACCCATAAGCATCATCATGTCCATCATTCTTCCGACATCGAGTATCTGGATAAAAACCACGGTGGTTATCTGAATATCTTCGACAAGATGTTCGGCACTTTCAAGGATCTTGACGAATCAAAAGAGGTTCACTTCGGTGTTTTACATCCGCCGGCCACTCATAAGCTGGATGATATACTGCTGCATGAATACCGCCATATCTGGGATGATGTCAAGAAGGCAAAAACCTGGAAAGAGCGTTTCATGTACATATTTGGCCCTCCGGGATGGAGCCCTGACGGATCCACTAAAACGGTGAAAGAACTCCAGGCAGAGCTTGAACTGTCCAGAAGAGAGCAGGGAAGCCTGCAACCTGAAGCCCAGGTAGCAGCCTGATCTTATTCCTTCTTTAGAATTTGGTCCATTTGGTGGTTTGAACTTCCCCGTTCATTTCCAATTGGATGAAATAGGTCCCGCTTTTCAACTCGGGCATATCCATTTCCATACGCTCCAGATCCAATACCTGTTCATGCAATTGAACCCCATGGATATCCATAATTCTGACCACTTTTCTTGAAGATAATTTCGCCTTGGCGAGTTTCAATTTCAGTGGTCCGCTGGAAGGATTGGGATAAACGCTGAATGCATGATCGATTCTGAGAAGAGGTTTTTCAACGGAACTGATCAAGGGGTTGGATATTGTCGGAGCCTCCCAGACACCCCTTCCGAAGGTCGCCGCCCGGATCAGATTTCTGTCCTTGATGATCTGAAGATCATTGACGATGACATTCGGTAGATCATCGAAATAGGGTATCCAATCGGCCAGGGTATCATTCTTATAGTACACCCCTACATCCATCCCCACATAGATCCCGTTCAGGCTGCTTTCTTCAAGAAGAATGCAATTGACCGGCAGGTTGGGAAGAGAGCCGGAGATATTGGTCCAGGTCGTTCCGGCATCGGTTGAGTTGTAGACCTTTAGGCCATTTGCATATCCGGAAAAGCCTGCAAAAACATTGAGATGATCCTTGGGGTCAATGGTGATTTCCGCAAACGCGACCTGATTGGTCGGCAAACCGGTGCTGATCCCGGTCCAGAGATTTCCACCGTCCAGCGTGCGATAAGCCCAGGAATTGCTGGT
>JANQHS010000350.1 GCA_028282565.1 Cytophagales bacterium
GTATTCATGAACCTTTCAAAGATTCCCAGCCTCGGCACAAATTGGGTGTGGAGCTGGAATTGCCAGAGCGACTCGATCCCTAAGCATACGATGATCATGATAGGATGAAATCCGATGGCGGCCATCCACAGGTAGAAGAGGGGCTTATAGAACAGTGTGAACCATCCATTTCTGACCCCTACACTAAAATTATATTTCTCTGAAGAGTGGTGAACCACATGCGCAGCCCAGAGTACCCTGACCTCATGATTTGCCCGATGCACCCAATAATAACTGAAGTCATCCGCCAGTTGGCAGAGGATCCATACATACCAGGCCCAGCCAAAGGAGGCATAGCCCATGATGTTCTGTCTGACCCCATCCACCTCGGGATTGAAAAGTTCATAGACAAAAACAAAGATAAAAACCGTCCAGGCCTTTGAAACCAGGGAAACAAGACCTGCCCCCGCCCCTACCTTGATGGTGGCCTTAAGATCTTTGATGGAATAGATCCATTTCTTCTTCTTACGCGTAAGAATGAACTCTAAAGCAATCAGGCCGAGAAAAGCCGGAATGGCGTAACCTACGATATTGGGGTATGTGTCCAAGAGCCTCGGATTTAGGGCGCAAAGTTAATATTTATCCCCGCAAATAGGTCATCGTAAACTTTGGAAAAAGATTCGTCCGGAGAGAGATCCCGGGCCGAAAAGTCTAACGGAACCAACCCGGGCATCCTGTTTCCCGGGTTTTCAACCCATACTTTAGAAAAAATTGATCATAATACCGAAAAACAGGATCCTCAGACCAAATAATTCCTCCTCCCGCTTTCCATAGTCAAAATCATAGCTGTAGCTCCGTACATTTCTTGAATTGAGCACATTGCTCATACTCGCAAATCCAATGATGGTCAAGGACTCATTGACCGGAAATAATTTGGAGATGCTCAGGTCAATGATCTTATAGTCCGGAAGGCGCACGCTGCTCTCCCAGCTTTCGAATACGGGTTCATAAACACTGAGCACAGGATCAAACTCTGCCGAAACGAGTCTGCGAAAAAAGATCCCCTGACGCCAGATTAGCCTGGCATTGAGTATCCAGTTCGCACCGGGCTCGTACTTAATGCCGGCTCGAACGAAATAATTCATGTCAAAGCCTGAGGGAACTCCGTTGCTTGCCTGCGCATCGATCAGGGCATAGGAAAGATCAAGGTTCAGTTTGGAACGTATTTTCCAATTCGCCTGGGTCTCAAAACCCATAGTTCTGGTTTCGATGGACCGGCTCCTTGAAAGCTTGTAATAGGCGGACATTGTGAATTTCAAATTTTCGCCTCCATATAGATAGTCAAGATTCAGCTGGTCGGTCTGGATATTGACAGGGCTGGTCTCACCCAGAGGAAGACGAGCGGCATTGAACCTTCCCCCGCCCAGTTTCAGGGTATGCCACTTGTTGATCTCGTAGTTGATATTCCCCTGAGCGGAAATAAAATCATTGACCATATCGACCGGAATGTTCTTTCTGATCCC
>JANQHS010000355.1 GCA_028282565.1 Cytophagales bacterium
GTTCCTGATGGCCGGTTTTGGGAAGTTTACCACTCCATACGAAGAACTGGTAACTCAGATGGCCTGGGTCCAGGGATTCAGCCCTATTGCCATCAAGGTTATCAGCACTTTGGAAATCCTGGGAGCACTGGGGCTGATCCTACCCTATTTGATCAAGGCCTTGCCGAAAATTCTTGTTCCAATGGCTGCCGCAGGTCTGGTTATGTTGATGATCGGTGCCTTGGTCACCCATCTGATGTACAATGAGTTTATTCCTATGGGAATCACCAACATCCTCCTCGGAGGCGTAGCAGGATTTGTGGCTTATAGAAGGTATTCGGAGTTGAAAGGATAGCTCATATCCGTCTGAAATAAGAAAAGCCCGACCTCATCAAGAAGTTGGGTTTGATCTTTTTACCCCCACCTCGACTTAATGTAATCCAGCGTTTCACTCATCGCCAGAGGTTGACTGGAAGCAGAGGCTCGAATGAAAAATTCCTCCCTTTCGTTCTTGCCGATAAATACCGGCTTATCGCTGGGCTCAATGTTGATGGCACAGATATCCCCCCCGGATGTTCCCACGATATCTATGCTCAAAAAGCCATGTGTTTTCTTTCCCAGGTGTTTGTTCACAAGGTTGGTGATGTTCAGGATCAGGGCATCCTGCCCCTTATTGCCAATTGCCTTATAGTCCTGCTCCAACCCAAGCACCCTACCCCCATCATCTATCCCGATCAAAAGCATCCCACCTTGTGAATTCAGAAATGCTGCGATCGTCTTAATGATCACCATTTCAAGATCCTTATTGCTTTGCTCCTGCCTGTAATCCCAGCGAAGGCTGGATTTGAACTCCAATTGATCGCTTTCCCCTTTTTGAATCAGTGCCTGTAGACCCTCATTTGTAACCTCAAGGCGCGGAATTTGCCTGTTCTTAAGTCTTCTCCAAAGCCAAAGGGTGGTGGCCAACAAGATCAGGGTGAACCCGGCACCGGCCCATTCCCACCAAGGCATTATAGGCTCCTCTTCAAAAAAATCATATTTCTCAGCGATCAGGGCAAGATCACGATCTTCGATCAGGGCATTGCCTTCTGCGATCAGCTCCAGCATATGGAGATTTCCCTTTTTGACCGCGGGCCGCACCTTTTCTTCCCTCAAAACCAGGAACTGATAATAACCGGGAGGCATTTCCACGGCTATGTTTCGAATGATGGGATTAGGAAATTCATAAATAAATCCCTTCACCTTCCTTGACTCCACCTTGGCGACAAGTTCATTGAAATCAGAATACTTCTCCAATTGCAGTTCGGGGTACTTTTCCTTCACAAAGCGGTAGGAAATTTCCTTGGAGAGTATCCCAACGGGATCTTTGATCTCATAAACGGACTTCGGCCTGTAACCATTCTTCAACACAAGAACCGTATTCAAACGCATGATAAATCCGGGATAGCTTAGGGAATCCGCGTGCTCTGATTCGTAGAAAAGCCCCGCAACCACATCGGCTTTCCCCTCTAGGACCATTTGAACGCATTGTTCGGTCGTACCGGGGATAAATTCGATCTCGGTACCGGTCTTCTCAGAAAAGATCCTCCACCAGTCAACAAAGACTCCCTGGGCCTGCCCGCTGCCATCTATCCAGGCATAGGGTTCAAACTCTTGTTGGTGAGCTACCCTGATCTCCTTAGCCTCGGTTAAGCAGGTTGCAAAAAAATTAGAACAAAAGAGTAAAAGAAGGGCTCTCATGAAATGCTTTTGCAAATAAACATGCGAGGCCCAAAACAAAAAAACCTCCCAGTTGCCGATTCAACTTCCCGCCTGGAAAACGAACCGGTTGGGAGGATTTAACCCCAAATCAAAATGGACTAGTCTACTTCCTGTAGATGGTTTCAACGGAAGCAACTTCGTTTCCGCGACCAACCTTTACATTATACTCTCCGTCTTCAAGCTCACCCAGATCAAAGCGCTTGTTGAAAACACCTGACTCTGAAACGATTTCATTATGAAGGGTATTACCCTCCGCGTCTTCAATACTTACCCAATATGGATTGTTGATATCGTTATCAACCGAAACCACCACGCGATCAAGTGATGCATTGGCGATGATGCCAACCTGAGCGTCTGCTGCTGTTGGAGTAAGCGTTGTTCCGGCAAAAGAAGCGCTCATGGTAAGAACAAAAAATCCGAAAGCTGCTGATATGTATCTAAAATTTTTCATGACTTAAAAAGTTTAATTTGACCTCGATTAAGTTCTGCTAAGCGCGTGCCAAAAATTGTAACATACTGATTAATAGTTATTTAAAATGGTACTATGCATTACAAGGTACTATATATGACCAAAAGCGGACACTTTTGCGTTCGAATTGGTTCAGTCCATGAAGGGATTTATGAAGGCTGTAGTTCAATATCTTTGTTTCATGGTTCATTTCCTCCGTATTAGCCTTTACCTTCTTTGTATTTCTTTCACGGGATATTCACAGGTTCCCCAGACGGAATGGGTTTTTCAATTGGGAAACGCATTTGCAGACAGAAATCCCAAGATCGCTGTGGGCCCAGGAGGAAATTTCTATTTGGCCGGAGTGTTCCAAGGGGTCTTTGATGCAGATCCCGGTGCAGTTTCCTGGGAGCTGACTTCCTCAGGAAAGACAGACATCTTTCTGGCAAAATTTCGACCTGACGGAACGCTCATCTGGGCCACAAGTTTCGGAGGAGTCGCCGAGGACATACTTAAGGGTATGGCCATTAGCCAGGGAGGACAGGTTTATCTTACCGGATCATTCAAACAACAGATCCGCTTTGGACAGCCGAACAACCTGAACTCAGCAGGAAGAAATGACATTTTCATTATCAAGATCAGTGAAAACGCCCAACTGGTTTGGGCGAAAAGGATCGGAGCGGGAGGAAGAGATGCGGCGAGTTCAATCAGCCTTGATGAGGGTTTCGCCTATTTAACCGGGTTCTTTTCAGGCACAGTGGATTTCGATCCTGGGACGGGGATTGAACAACTGACATCCGATGGGGACAATGATCGTTTCATCCTTAAAATCGACATTAACGGAGATTATGTATGGGCCAAGGAATTTGGAATGATAGAAGGTTACTCAGACAGGATATTTGCAAAGGACTTCCATATTGCGAATGACCAGCATGGCGCTGTATATGTCACAGGAACCTGGGCACCTAACGCCTTTGGCGCAACTGTTTTTCCAGCGCGAATAGACCTTTACCCCGGCCAGGGGTATCAATTTGTATTTACAACCAGCCCCGCTACCGATGGATACATCTTAAAACTGGACTCTGCCGGGAATTATCAGTGGGCGGGTATTCTTATGGGCAGCGGGCATATCGCATTCAATGGAATTGACCTTACCCCGCAAAAGGAAATTCAGTCCTACGGAAGGTTCAGTGGATTTTTTGATTTTGACTTCGACACTAGCGCACACATTTTATCCGGCCCGATGACTGCCTTTGGCGTCCCTTTGGGAAATTATATAACTACATATAAACAGGATGGAGGGCTCAAAAAAGTACGGGAAATCGGCGGACATGAGATGCTCGAGATCAACAGCGTCATCTCCACATTTGACGGATCAAAATACATGGCCGGGAATTTCAGGGATACCTGCGATTTTCAACCTGGAAATGGTTATGAGGCCAGGGTTTCCAAGGGATTTGAGGATGGATTCTTATGCAAACTCGGGCCAAATGGCGATTTGAAATGGGTGCATACAATGGGCACAGATTCATCGGATTCCTGTTCCTCAGTGGTCACCGGCCAGAATGGGGAACTGTATGTCGTGGGGACCTTTGAAGATACGTTAAACTTGAGCCCCAACCATGCTTTGATCTCCTGGGACTCCTCAAACATCTTCGTTCAGAAAATGGTCGAAATTCCTGCTCAGCTTATTCCTGGTTTAAATCATGAGATCCGGGTGTATCCCAACCCATCCAACGGCACTTTGACGCTTACCTCAAAAGTTAATCTTCAGAACGTCATTATCCGGGTTTTCGATACCAGAGGGGTAGAGATCAGCAATATGGAGATCAATCAATTTCAATCTACAGGAATTAGACTGCCGGAAGAGTCGGGGGTTTATCTTGTCAGAATTCAGATAGACCAACAAGTCCCCATTACACACAGGATCGTCAAGAAATAGTCGCGTTGTGCTTGTTAAAAATGCTTCAGGCTGGGATAATCATCCCAGTATTGGTCATCCTTGATCTGGATCTCCACATCGGGAATTTCTCTCAGGAACTTCGCTCCCATCAGGCCCAGACCGTCCTTAACATTGGTATAGGCCAAGCTTACCTGCTCCAGATTGATCTCATTTCTGATCACGTAGTATTCAAAGTAATGGTCATTGAAAACCTCGAAATAGAATGTAGCCACACCACCTTCAATGAAGCGATAGCGCACATCATCATTATTGCTGGTATCGACGGCTTCCAGAAGATAATCTCCGAACTCCTCTTTGGCGAAGGTGAAAAAATATTCAAACCCGTCATCTTTTCGCAGCTCTTCGAAATTCAATAGCACCATGGGTTGATCCTCAGTGGTTTTTTCCTTTATGGTCGTACCACTAAGCGGGGTTTCGAAATAAACAACATCAAGCAAAACATTTACGACCCTTCCGTTTGGAGGGCCTTCAAAGCGCAATTCCATGGAATCGAAAAAAAATGTAGGTAATTGGGGAAGGAGGTATCCGCATTCCCAATCCGGGTTAATGATATCAAAACAAGGGATCAAACCGGTAGTACAGCTAGCCGTATCTCCGGAGATTAAATTTTTGAACGAAAGAGTCGCGTCCAGGGCAGTCTTACTCTCATGATCGATAGGCAAAAAGCTATAGGTATAGTAATAGGGTTGATAACCTGAAAAAAAGGTTCCCTCGCCCTTGCAGGTGTCACAGGAATAATACAGCAGCGGAAAGTCAAAATATGGACGGTCAGGCTCTTCAGGATCGACAACCTTCAGGTTCAGAACGATCTCACCCGAGTCATAATAAATATTGTCCGGATCCTGAGCGTATTCCAAAGCATTGTTGTCGTATCCGGCAAAGAGTTTCTGAACACGGAAATATTGGAAATCCTGCTTGGGCTCAATGATCGAATAGATCACCGGCATTTCTTCAAAAGGCCCCTGAACATCTGCATCGGTACTGCAGGAGGACAGAATAATCGAAAACAAAAAAAGCAGGCGCGTTGTCATGGTAAGATTACTTATTCAAAAAAAGCACTTTGAATGTTTAATCGCAAAAAAGCCTCGGTTTTCGCATGAGCCCTTTTGTTTCTTAGCCTATACCATCGAGGTTCGGGCGGTTCCCAAAATAAAAAAGCCACCTTCCGGTGGCTTCTAACTATGGTGGGTCCTGTAGGATTCGAACCTACGACCCCCTGCTTGTAAGGCAGGTGCTCTAAACCAACTGAGCTAAGAACCCTGCATAATCCTTCGCTTTTCAAAGGGCTGCAAAAGTAGATAAAAATATTATCAGAAAAATCGGACAGAGAAAAATTTTGTGAACGCAAGAAAAAAACCCGAGTGACGAACGTTACTTTTGTCTGACCATGTTGAAGAAGATCTTTCTCTGGTTTTTGCTCATAGTGGTCCTGGCCATCATCGGCTTTGGAACATGGCTTTACCTGAACAAGGAAAGGATCGAGAATTCCATCATGTCCACCATCCAGAGCTATCTAGATGTCAAGGCTGAAATCGCTTCGGTCGAGCTCGATCCCTTTTCAAACTTTCCGTATATCTCCCTGGAAATCAACGATGTATTGACAGAAGGCTCCGGAGTTTCAACCGGAACTCCGCTGATCAGCTTGGGGCAGATCTCCTTAGGAGTGGAATTTTGGGATATCATCCGGGGAGATCTTGTGATCAGGCATATTCTTCTGTCTGAGGGCCAAATCAACATCATCGATCCGAAAAACGGGCCTCCGAACTACAACATCTTAAAAGAAACCAACGGTGAACAGGCATCTTATGATTCAATTCCCAACCTCGAGATCGAGGACATCACCTTGAACCAGGTCCTGGTGTCTTACGATATCCCCGACGAACAAATTCACAT
>JANQHS010000418.1 GCA_028282565.1 Cytophagales bacterium
TGGCTGAACGCTTTCAGCATTTTGAAATTCTGCCACCATTGCAGGGACCGTTTTTATCCCAATTCCTCTCTGGAAAGAAGCACTCTAATGCTATTTGATCTACTGGACATACCGATGAAAGCAGACCAAATGGACTCTATAGAGATCCTGGAGAAATTGAGAGAAATGGAACGGAATTCCAATAAGAGCTACAGCGCTAGATCAACGACGTGATGTCGGAAACGCCCATGGTTCTCACAGATGTAAAGCCCTCCCCGAAGTGAACGCCGATCTTATGGCCCATTGAAACAGCCCTGGCTTCAAGATAATCTTGAAATTTTTTCGTTGAAATATAGGTTTCTTCCTCTTTGGAATCCTGTTTGTAAAACTGGCTTTCAAAACAGGCAATCACCTGCTTTCTTTTTTCGTATTGTTCTGTGATGTCCACCACAAAATCGGGCTCTATATACCTATCCTGAATATAATGGTATACAGCTCTTGGACGCCATGGGTCCAATATTTCTCCTTCCAGAGGATATTTCTTCAACCCGGCCAGAAAAACACTTTTCTCAATAAGCGCGGCTGCAGAACCATGGTCGGGATGCCTGTCCTCCATAGCATTGGCAAGAATGATGTCCGGTCTGTATTTCCTGATGGCCATGATAACCTTTGAGATCTCTTCCTCGGATTGGCCAATTCTTCCGTCCTCAAGCTCCAGGTTTTCTCTGGCTGCCAACTGCATAAGTTCAGCGGCTTTCGCTGCTTCTGACTTTCTTGTTTCAGGGGTACCTCGCGTTCCCAATTCGCCCAAGGTGATGTCCACAATCCCGACCTTCTTACCGGATTGTACCAGTTTGATGATGGTGCCCCCACAGCTCATCTCGACGTCATCGGGATGAGCTGCAAAGGCCAGTACATCAAGTTTTATGCTCATATAATCTTTTCCGCCGCAAGGTATTTTTCGGCATCGAGTGCAGCCATACAGCCTGTTCCCGCTGCCGTGACCGCCTGCCGGTAGATCTTATCAGCAGCATCTCCACTCACAAATACACCCGGAATGTCGGTTGCCGTGGAGCCGTTAAGCGTTTTCAGGTATCCCGTATCGTCCATTTCCAGCTGTCCCTTGAAAATATCTGTATTGGGTTGATGTCCAATGGCTACGAAAAATCCCTGGATCGGAATATCCTTTTCTTCTCCGGTTTTGTTGTTCTTCACACGCACACCTTCAACCTCTTCACTACCCAAAACCTCAACGGTTTCAGTGTTCCAGAGTACTTCCAGGTTTTTGGCTTCAAATACCCTCTCCTGCATGATCTTGGATGCCCGAAGTTCATCTCTCCTGACCAGCAAATAAACCTTGTTGGCAAGCTTGGAAAGATAGGTCGCTTCTTCAGCCGCGGAATCGCCACCGCCTACAACTACAACGTCCATTCCCCTGTAGAAAAAGCCATCGCAAACAGCACAGGCAGATACACCTTTGGAATTCAACCTTTGTTCTGACTCCAAGCCAAGCCATTTAGCCGATGCACCGGTGGAAATGATCACGGAATGGGTAAGCACCTCTTCCTTATCGTCAATGGTGAGTTTATATGGCTTTGAAGAAAAATCCACTCCGGTTACCATTCCATGGCGAATATCCGTTCCGAACCTGGTCGCCTGCTCCTGGAATTCCATCATCATGGCAGGCCCGTTAATGCCCTTAGGGTAGCCTGGAAAATTTTCCACATCATTTGTAATGGTCAATTGTCCCCCGGGCTGTCCGCCCTGGTAGAGAACCGGTTTCATCGCAGCCCTGGCAGCATAGATCGCAGCGGTATAACCCGCTGGCCCTGAGCCGACGATCACTACATTTTCAACTTTGTTATCTGACATTTTTCTTAATTCTTATCCTCTTTCTCTGACTGCAAAAGTCAGGCCGAAAAGTTAAAAAAAAAGGTCTCGATGGAGACCTTTTCGAAGCTTGTTTTTAAACCTTCTCGGGCTTGGGTAAAAGCGCTTTCCGGGAAAGTTTAAACTTACCCGATTTCGGGTCAATCCCGATCAGTTTGACCATAACCTCTTCTCCGACTTCCAAGACATCCTCTACCTTATCCACCTTTTCCCATTTGATCTCGGAAACATGAAGAAGGCCTTGTTTTCCGGGAAGGAATTCAATGAAAGCACCGTAAGGCTGGATGCCCATCACTTTTCCTTCATAGGTTTCGCCTTCCTCGGGAACTGCAACAATATTCTTGATCAACTCAACAGCGGTATTCATCGAGTTTGCATCGGTTGCAAAAACATTGATATGTCCCTTCTCATCAATTTCTTCAATGATAACGGTAGCTCCGGATGTGCTCTGGATTTCCTGTATGATCTTTCCTCCTGGTCCGATCACGGCGCCGATCATATCTTTCTCGATAATCATGTTCTGGGACCTCGGAGCAAAAGGCTTCACATCATCCTTGGCCTTGGTAACGGTTTTCGCCATCTCGCCCAGGATATGTAATCTTCCTTTTTTGGCTTGCTCCAGGGCTTCTTCCAGGATCTTTCTGGAAAGCCCATCGATCTTAATATCCATCTGGCAAGCGGTGATACCTTTCTCCGTACCGCAAACCTTGAAGTCCATATCACCAAGATGATCTTCATCACCTAGGATATCGGAAAGGATCGCGTAGTTACTTCCGTCCTTTTCACTGATCATCCCCATGGCGATTCCGGAGACCGCTGCCTTGGTTTGAATTCCGGCATCCATCAATGCCATGGAGCCTGCGCAAACCGTAGCCATAGAACTCGATCCATTGGACTCCATAATGTCTGATACCACCCTGATGGTGTATGGGTTTGAATCATCCTGAGGGATAATTCTTTTCAATGCTCTGAGAGCAAGGTTTCCATGCCCGACTTCTCTCCTTCCGGGTCCGCGATTCGGCCTTACCTCACCGGTAGAAAATGCCGGGAAGTTATAGTGAAGCATGAATTTATTCGATCCTTTATGCATAGCTGAATCGATCAGCTGTTCATCGAGTTTGGTTCCAAGGGTTACCGATGTCAATGACTGGGTCTCACCTCTGGTGAAGATCGCAGATCCATGAGCAGAAGGCAGATAATCGATCTCAGTCCAGATCGGCCTGATCTCATCCGGCTTCCTTCCGTCAAGTCTGACCTTGGTATCCAGCAACGCCTTTCTGGCCGCCTTTTTCTCTACATCGCCAAAATACCTGGCCAGCATTCCGGGGTCTACTTCAGGTTCTTCACCAAAAGATTCTATGAATTGATCCTTGATCTCGGTGATGAGTCTTTTTCTTTCCTGCTTGGATGCGATTCCCTGCTTGCAGACATCGTAAATCTTTGACTCCAGTTCATTGACCTTGGCTCTTAGCTCCTCATCATCGGTTTCATGAGAGTATTCGCGCTTTTCGGTCTTTTCAAGCTCTTTTTCAAGTTCCTTCTGAGCGGCACAATGAACCTTGATGGTCTCATGACCAAAAACGATGGCTTCGACCATTTCGCTTTCGCTCACCTCTCCGAACTCTCCTTCAACCATGGTGACGTTTTCAGCGGTCGCTCCAACCATGATGTCGATATCACTTTCGTCCATTTCAGCCGGAGCCGGGTTGATCTTGAGTTCTCCGTTGATCCTGCCAACCCTGACCTCTGAAATGGGTCCGCTGAAAGGAATATCGGATATCATCAGGGCACTTGAAGCCGCAAGGGCAGCAAGCGCATCCGGAGCCACCTCAGGATCCGAAGAGATCATTGTGATCCCTACTTGAGTTTCCGCATGATAATCATCTGGAAATAAAGGCCTTAAAGCTCTATCTACAAGCCTGCAGATCAGGATTTCCATATCGGAAAGCCTTCCTTCTCTTTTCAAAAATCCGCCCGGAATTTTTCCGGCGGATGCAAATTTTTCCTGGTAATCAACCGAGAGCGGCAAAAAGTCCACACCTTCTCTGGCTTCCTTATTTGATACAACGGTGGCTAATACAATTGCATTTTTAACCTGGATGGTTACGCAACCATCGGCCTGTCTGGCAAAGCGGCCGGTTTCGATTTTTATTTCAGATCCATCTGGTTGCTTGATGATCTTCGTATGAAAGTTTGGTTTCATAATATATTCTATACAGATAATTCAGGGCCCTTTGCCCTATAAAAAACATGGGGGACTTCCATCCCCCAAATTTTACTTTCTTAAATTCAATGATTTCAGTATACCTCGATACCTTTCGATATCACGGTGCTGAAGGTAATTCAGCAATTTTCTTCTTTTTCCTACCAATTTCATCAGCCCGAGACGGGATGAGAAATCCTTCTTATTAGACTGCAGATGATCCGTCAGGTGTTGGATCCTGCTCGTCAATAATGCGATCTGAGCCTCTGGAGACCCAGTGTCGGTTTTGTCTTTACCGTACTTCGCAAAAATCTCCTCCTTTTTTTCCTTCGTAAACGACATTCAATCAAATATTTATCCTAAAATTTTAGGGTCGCAAAATTAGACTTGTATTTCCTCAATTCCAAATGTTTAGGCCGATCCGGAGGGAAATAGTTTGGACTTCAAAGCCTGCCATTTTACAATGTAAAAGTCGGCATCGAAGAGTGAGGAATCCTGCCTGGCTTTGGTTAAAAACCAAACGCCGAGTATTGTGAGTATAAAATTAGCAGCCCACATTCCATATTCCACCTCCACGACATTCTGTTTGCTCATTTTTTCACCCGTAAGGGAAATGACATAATAGACGATAAAAAGAATAATGGAAACAAGCACGGGAACCCCCAATCCACCTTTTTTGATAATAGACCCCAAGGGAGCCCCAAGGAGGAACATCACAATACAAGCTATGGCGCCGGTGTATTTCTTGTATTTCTCGATCGAATAGAGGTTTCTCTCCTGTATCCTCCACTTTGCCTGTTCGGCATATGAACTTGTGAATCCCTTAATATTTCTTGCCACCTCAATCGCCCGCTTATAGGCCTGATACCTTTCCGGCCCACTAAGCAGATCTCCATCTGCCAGACTTGGGTCAACGGGTATAATTTTGGCTTTCTTGAACTTCTCTTTTCGATTCATGTAATTGTAAAAGCCTGCAAGGCTCGCAGAGAAGCTTTTCGACATCTGCTGGTTCATGGTCTCAAATGAATCGATCTTGGTGTTGAGTTCCGATATGTTGTTCATCACCCTATGAGGTTTAAACAATTCCTCATCGGTCTTTTTGAATTTGAAGGACTCAAGACCATAGAGCATTTCGTTCTTTTCGAACCCGGCAACCGTGAACCTTTCATTCTCCTTTCTCCGGGGATTTTTGCCCTGCTGTGAATAGATCCTTCCCTCAAAAAGGGTGAGCTTCAGGTATTCACCGGAATTAATGGTCTCCATATACCCTTTTTTGGCGATGACCATTTTGTTGTTTCCAAGGCCCTCGGAATGATCATAGATCAAAACGCCTTCCAATGTTTTGCCATCATCCCCCTTACCATCGATGCGAATACTGATGTTGGGAATTCCACCATAGAACATTCCCGGTTTGAGATCAACGGCCGGTTTTTTCTGCCTTACATCATAGAACAAACTCCAGGCCTTGAGATTGATCTTCGGGATCAGTGAATCATTGAACCATAGCGAAACAGCGGCCATGAGGATAGAGAAGATGAACATTGGTGCCAATACTCGCAGAAGGGTGATCCCGGAAGCTTTGATCGCAGTGAGTTCCATATGTTCTCCGAGATTGCCAAAAGTAATCAGACAGGAAAGAAGGATCGCCAATGGAAGCGCGATGGGCGTCATGGTCAGCGCGAAGTAGAAGATCAGCCTGGCATAGACCAGAAAGCCAAGATCCTTTCCGATCAGCTCGTTAAAATATCCCAGAAAGAACTGAAGAAGAAAAATAAAAACAACAACACTGAATGTGACCAAAAAAGGCCCAAAAAAGGCCTTCAGGACCATCTTATCAACTTTTCGAATCAACGCTTATCCTCCTACAATTGCTTTTAGCTCGTCGACCAGGGATTCCCAGACTTCATATTGCTCTGTTTCGTCAACGTCTGAATCCATATAATCAGTAACGTGTAGGTAATAGGTTTCTGTCATCTCATTCTTGATCATGGAAAATTCCATATAGCTCGGATCCTTCTCCGGCTTTTTATTCTCATTGAGAAATTCATACTTCACACTTTTGAAGACCTTCTGAGAAGTGATCTTGGCAAAATGATCTTCACCATCCCAAACCATATTCTGAACCTTGTCACCGTCGATCGTCACCTTGTCGGCAAACCATTGCTCCAGACCTCCCGGGGTGGCCAGATAAGGATAAAGAAGCTTGGGGGTAGCATTGATCTCAAATTCGAACTCGTATTTCCTTTTTTCCATGTTCGTAATAATCATACGCCCTCAGCGCCTAATGTAACATAATAATTAAATTATTAAAACCCGTCCTCAGCGTTTGTTTCTAAGCTTCGGATTTGTGTAGTTTTGCGCTCGATTTTCAAAGGCAGAACAATAATCCTGCCTTTTTTGATTTTCGAAAGTGATGGCGAGGTAGCTTCCTCCTTCCCCAAAGACAAGCTTTGGCCGGAGGACAGGCAGGTGGAACCACCTTTATCTTTGCCGGTACATGATGAAACCACGTTGGAGGACGATTGTCCGAAAGCAAATTAGATGGCGAGGTAGCTCCCTCCTTCCCCAAAGACAAGCTTTGGCCGGAGGGCAAGCAGGTGGAACCACCTTTATCTTTGCTAGTACATGATGAAACCACGTTGGAGGATTATTGTCCGAAAGCAAATTAGATGGCGAGGTAGCTCCCTCCTTCCCCAAAGACAAGCTTTGGACGGAGGGCAAGCAGGTGGAACCACCTTTATCTTTGCCAGTACATGATGAAACCACGCTGGAGGACGATTGTCCGAAAGCAAATTAGATGGCGAGGTAGCTCAGGTGGTTAGAGCGCAGGATTCATAACCCTGAGGTCGAGGGTTCAACTCCCTCCTTCGCTACTTTCAAAGCCCCGTTGCCGGGGCTTTTTTATTGCTTCTCGAAGGCGACACCATCCTTAAACGGAATAGTCTTGTCCAGCATCTGATCCAGAACAAGCCCAAGGATGGATTCCCAATAAACACAAAATTCTCTATTGTCCTCGGGCTCATCGGCCACGGCATAGTATTGCACTCCGTCGGATTTACCACCGAAATAATAGATCCCCGACATGATCCTGGCTTCTTCCCTGAAACCCTCAAGGGGAAGGCTTCCCTCTTGATCCAATTGCTTGATCAAAAGATATTTATACATCATGAGCTGGAGAATTTTGCTTTTGCCCCCATCCCCCAAAAGATCCTTGATCCCTGATGCCTTCAACTCCCCGCTTTTTGGAGAACCTGTCTTATAGTCGATGATCCGATATCCTTCTCCGACCTTATCGATCCTGTCCAGATTACCTTTCAAAAGGACCTTTACCCTACCCCTTTTTCCTGTTTCAATTTCCGCAATTACCCTGAGGTCTTTTTCAAGACCATAGATCTGGAAGCTCTCCCCTTCCTCAACCAAATTGTTCAGATAATCCCTGGCGAGGTCCTTGGCAATTTGAACCTGGATCGAACTATACCCAAACGATCTCGAATACTTCGAAACCTTTGCCCGGTTTAACACCTCCCCAAAAACCCGCTCGAGTTCCGGTTTATCTTTTAACAAAACCTCCAGGGCATGATGATCGAGAGTTTTGCGATTGAACTTTTTTAATGGTAATTCCAGAAAACCATGGATGATCGTTCCCATCAGCATGGGGTCCAATTCAACCTCTGGTCTCTCCTCCTCTCGCACCTCCAGGATCTTGCTTTCAAAGAACTCCAGGGTATTGTACAGGTATTGGGTCAATGCCGAGGGACTGAGGCCATTGGTCCAGGATTTGTATTTCTTATCTCCACTGAGAAAATCCAGGATCCGCTCAATGATCTCGTTGCTTTTCGGGATCTCATTTTGATCGAGCTCCGAAAGACTCCTGAGATCAAACTCCTGATAATGCTTTGTGATGCGCTTACCTTCCTTTTTGTTCCAGAAGTTCTCGACCTGTAGCAGATATCTCGATGGCTCGGAGCGATACATTTCATTTGATTCTCTGGAATAGATAAGATCTATATCTTCAGCCTCATTGAGCAGTCGGAAAAAGGAATAGGCCGAGGAAGAGTCGAAATCCTCAAAGGTCGGCAGGTCAAATATTTTGCTGACGAAAAAAGGAAGCAAAGAATTAAAGGTCCTTCCTCTTGGGAGTATGCCTTCATTGCAGGAGAGAATCGAGAGATGCTGAAAATCCAGGGCCCTGGTTTCAAGCATTCCGACAATATGGATAGGCTTCAGAGGTTTACTGCTAAAAGGTATCGAATAGGAATCAAGGGATTTTATGAACAGGTGCGAAAATGCCTTGAAACCAAATTCCACACCTTCTGTTTTGAAGAGCCTATGAGTTCTCTCGGCAACATCCATGGCTTTGAGAAAGAATACCTTATTCACACCAAAGCTGACATCTCTTTTCTCGATCTGGAACCAGTCTTTAAAGATCTGATCAAGATATTTCTCAAGAAATCCGGGATCCATTT
>JANQHS010000426.1 GCA_028282565.1 Cytophagales bacterium
GCTAGTTCCCCTGTAACCTCCAGAGTTCTTCTCTTTCACCCTCTCCAACGATCAGCATGATCCTGCATGGATTCGGGAGGATCACCAGTTTGGTTTCCAATCCCGGATAATCATCAACACCAACCTCAACACCCTGATCGTTCTCCACCTCAAAGACCTTCATGCCACCACGCTTGTTTCCCGTATCGATGTACTGATCGGCCAAATATTGAGTCAAGGGTTTCACCTGATCATCAGGACAGATCTCGTCATGCACATCTCTCAATGCTTCCTCAAGAAAGAAACCATATTTTTCGACAAAGCCGCTTTCCAGAAACTCCAATTCTTTTCTGTCTTCGTCGGCACCATTGCTGCTTTGTAGCTCATTTCTTAGCTCAACGATTCTTGTTAATTCCCGATTGAGATCAGCGAATTCCATGATGGTGATTTTTGTACAATTTTGAATATTTCAACTCCTAAGCCTAGCAAAAGGTTTCATTTTTTTTGGGGATATTTGACCCTTGGCTTTCAGCCTTAAAAAAACAAAATCAAAGGGATGGAGAAGGAATTTTTACCTCTAAAAGGAACAGATCATGTGGAGTTTTATTGTGGTAACGCAAAACAATCCGCACATTTTTACCAAATGGCTTTTGGATTCAGGCTGAGCGCATATGCAGGTCCGGAAACCGGCGTGAGAGATAGAGCTTCATATGTCCTTACCCAGGGTAAAGTCAGACTTGTATTGACCACCTCAATGGATCCGAATTCGGAGATCAGTGAACATGTAAAAAAGCATGGCGATGGGGTCAAAGTTCTGGCATTATGGGTTGATGATGTTGAATCGGCTTATCGGGAAACCACCAACAGGGGAGCTATCGGAGTATCTGAGCCCAAAGAATATTCCGATGAAAACGGATCCGTGAAAATGGCTTCTATCCAAACTTACGGAGAGACCCTTCATACCTTCGTAGAAAGACATGATTACAAAGGTCCTTTTTTGCCTGGATTCGAGGCTAGGGAACCGCTCATGCACGTAGAAGAAGTCGGCTTGAAATACATCGACCATTGTGTAGGAAATGTAGAATTGGGCAGAATGAATGAATGGGTGGAGTTCTATCAAAAAGCTCTGGGTTTCGATCTGCTGATCACCTTTGATGATAAGGATATCTCTACGGAGTATACCGCGCTGATGTCCAAGGTGGTGAGCAATGGCAATGGCTACGTGAAATTTCCGATCAATGAGCCTGCAGACGGAAAGAAAAAAAGTCAAATAGAAGAGTATATCGAATTTTACAAGGGCGCAGGGGTGCAACACATAGCAATAGCCACGGACGACATCATCCATACAGTAGGTGAGATGCGCAAAAGAGGGGTAGATTTTCTTTATGTTCCGGACAATTATTACGATGACATCCCGGAAAGAGTTGGAGCCATTGATGAGGAGATTGAGGATCTTAAAAGGCTAAACCTTCTTGTTGATCGGGACGATTCCGGATATCTGCTTCAGATCTTTACGAAACCCGTAGAGGATCGGCCTACCCTATTTTATGAGATCATTCAAAGGAAAGGTGCTAAATCATTTGGAAAAGGCAATTTCAAGGCCTTGTTTGAATCCATAGAAAGAGAGCAGGCGATCAGGGGAAACCTTTAATCTCTAAAAGAAAAATATGCTTACACAGGAGGCAATCAAAAATCAGAAGGCCTGGGAGAGCCTTGATCTATCTGATTCGGAAAGACAGGAATATCAGGATTTTCTGGCAAGCAACGACGAGAAAGAAATCGAAGACGCTTTTGGTTCTATGCTTGAGTTTGGAACAGGGGGCTTAAGAGGTGTCATGGGCCCCGGTCCGAATCGAATGAACCGTTTTACAATCGGAAGAGCTACACAGGGTCTTTCTGATTATATAAGAAGAAGCTTCTCCGGAAAAGAACTGAGTGTAGCAATAGCCTATGACTCCAGAAATGGTAGTCCCGAGTTTGCATCCGTAGCGGCAAATATTTTTTCGGCCAATGGCATAAAGGTGTTTCTATTCGATACCCTGAGGCCGACACCGGAACTGTCCTTTGCCATCAGACATTTGGGATGTCAAAGCGGTGTGGTGGTAACCGCATCCCATAACCCACCAGAATACAACGGTTATAAGGTATATTGGGAGGATGGTGCTCAGATCATCTTCCCACAGGATCAAGAGATCATCAGCACCATCAACTCGCTTGGTTTTGATCAGGTAAAGTTTGAAGGTCAGGCAGAGTTGATCGAGATGGTCGGTGAAGATCTGGATAAGGATTATTTGGAGTTTTTGAAAGGGCTTTTGCCTGATGATTGGGAACCTCAAAAACAGCCTAGGATCGTCTTTTCTTCTTTACATGGAACCGGGATCACCATGGTGCCCAGGATTCTCGAAAAAGCGGGGTTCACAGATTTCCATGTTGTCGAAGAACAATCAGAGCCTGATGGAAATTTCCCCACTGTAAAATCGCCTAACCCTGAGGAACGCTCCGCCCTGGAACTTGGGCTCAAAAAGGCTAAAGAAATAGATGCAGATCTGTTGATGGCCACAGACCCGGATAGCGACCGGGTCGGTATTGCGATCAAGGATAGTCAAGGTGAGTTTATCCTCCTTAATGGCAACCAGACCGGGGCTTTGCTTTTTCACTTTTTATTGGAGATCAACAGAAAGTGGATCGAAGCTGAGCCGAGTAAATTCTTTACCGTCAAAACGATAGTG
>JANQHS010000359.1 GCA_028282565.1 Cytophagales bacterium
GATAAATGCGGAGCCCATACCTTCCCATATCTGGATGTGAAGAACAGCTCGGCAAATGTGGAACACGAAGCGACGACCTCCAAGATCGGAGAAGATCAGATCTTCTATTGCAACCAAAGAGGGATCGACACCGAGGAAGCCGTTGCCTTGATCGTCAACGGATACGCGAAAGAAGTTCTAAGACAGCTTCCTATGGAGTTTGCAGTGGAAGCTCAAAAACTATTGGCAATTAGCCTGGAAGGATCAGTAGGATAAAATGAATATGCTAAACATCAATGAATTAAAAGCCTCTGTTGAAGGCAAGGAGATTCTTAAGGGAATCAATCTGGAGGTAAAACCCGGGGAGGTCCATGCGATCATGGGCCCCAACGGAAGTGGAAAAAGCACGCTGGCCTCGGTTCTTGCAGGAAGAGAGGAATACGAAGTGGATGGTGGTTCTGTTGACTACCTGGGAAATGACCTTCTGGAATTTAGTCCTGAAGACAGAGCAAGAGAAGGGATCTTTCTTGCATTTCAATACCCGGTTGAAATTCCGGGTCTAAGCACCACAAACTTTCTGAAAGCCGCTGTGAATAATGTACGTGAATATCGCGGACTTCCAAAGTTGGATGCAGTGAAATTTTTGAAACTTCTTAAGGAAAAGATCAAGCTCGTAGAGATAGATCAGGACCTCCTAAGCCGTTCGGTGAACGAGGGGTTTTCGGGAGGTGAGAAAAAAAGAAACGAGGTTTTCCAGATGGCGATGCTTGACCCCAAGCTTTGCATCCTTGATGAAACCGATTCAGGTCTCGATATCGATGCTCTGAAGATCGTTGCGAACGGGGTAAATAGCCTGAGAGGTCCCGAAAGGTCCTTTGTGATCGTCACACATTACCAAAGGCTGCTCGATTTCATTGAGCCTGACTTTGTTCATGTACTTTATGACGGGAGAATTGTAAAATCCGGAACCAAGGAACTGGCCCTTGAGCTTGAAGAAAAGGGCTATGACTGGATCAAGGGAGAAAAGCAGGAGGCATAAGCAATTGCCATGGGAAAAATTGAAAGCATTATCTCAGGAATCAACGAAAACTCCGCTGTCTCCGAATCACTGAGCAGGGCTAAATCGATCGGTCTACCAAGCAAAAGAGTCGAGGATTGGAAGTTTTTTGCCGTCGACCGCTATATACAGGAGGTTGAAAAAGGCGATAAGCCTGCCTGTGGTCATTCCAAGATCGACTTTGAAGAATCGGAATCCGAAATAAGCCTGGAGCTTCCTTACAATCTGGAGGAAGAAAAAGAGTTTCAGTCCCCGGATGGACTGAATATTTCGATACAGGTCACCAATGATAGCAGGCACGCTCTCAATTCATTACAGACGGAAGAATTCTTTCCGGTACTGAACCATGCTTTCGGCCATTACGAGGTCCTTATCAGGGTTGAAAAAAATCGGGAAATTGAGAAGCCGTTAAGAATTAGTTGGAGAGGCGTTTCAGGAAATCTCGGGCATATGGCCATCGCGAAAGCCCGAGTGATCTGTGAGGACAATTCTTCCCTGAAGATCATCGAATCACATAACAGGTCCGCTAATGATAACCTGATCGTCAATGCGCTTTTCAAAGCGGATCTAAGCCCCGGAGCAAAACTGGAAATAAACCAGCTTCAGGCGTTTGAGAAGAAAGATCTGTTTGTGGGTTATCACCACATCACCCAAAAGAAGGATAGCACATTTACATCCAACCTGTTCTCGCTCTCAGGAGGGAAGGTCAGGAACAACCACCAGATCAGTCTTGAGGAAAGCGGAGCTGAGTCATTTCTCAACGGCTTGTTTACGCCCGGAGTTGGAGAGATCATCGATAATCATACAATTGTGGATCATATCGTTCCACGGTGCACGAGCGACGAAAATTACAAGGGCATCATTTCAGATAAAGGCATCGGAGTTTTCAACGGAAAGATTTTCGTCAGGCAGGACGCACAAAAGACACTTGCTTTTCAATCGAATAAAAACATACTGTTGGGTAAGAACCCAACTATTCATACCAAGCCGCAACTGGAGATCTGGGCTGATGATGTGAAATGTACACATGGCGCGACAACAGGTAAACTGGATCCTGAGCAGCTTTTTTATCTGAAGAGCCGGGGAATAGACGAGAACGAAGCAGAGAGAATGTTGACCAGGGGATTCGCCAATGAGATTCTCAACAAGGTCAGTCTGCAGGGTTTTCGCAAAGAAGTGGAGATCCATCTCGACCGGATTCTAGAGCGGAGCGATGATTGAAACCGGTTCCATAGAGAAAATTGCCTACGATATCACTGAGCTCAGGAGCCGATTTCCGATCCTGGGAAGAGAGGTTAATGGGTATCCTTTGGTTTATCTGGACAATGCAGCCACCACTCAAAAACCAAGCTCGGTAATTGATAGCCTTTCGGCCTATTACAAGGGTTATAATTCCAATATCCATAGAGGTGTGCACACCCTGGCAAATGAAGCCACCGAAGCTTTTGAAAAAACCAGAAAATCGGCTTCGGAATTCATCAATGCAGGCGAAAAAGAAGTTGTCATCACAAAGGGAACCACTGAGGGGATCAATCTGATCGCTCGAACCTGGGGAGAAGCAAACATCAAAGAAGGGGATAGAATTCTCGTAGGTGCGGCCGAGCATCATAGCAATATTGTTCCCTGGCAGATCCTTGCAGAGAAGGTTGGAGCTGCGGTTGAACCTATTCCATTAAGCCAAGAAGGAATCCTGGACAGAGAAGCCTTCAAGAGCATGCTCGATGAGAGCGTGAGATTGGTTGCTATCAATTTCATTTCCAATTCCCTTGGAACGATCAATCCAATAAATGATCTCATCTCGGATGCTCATCACAATGGATCCATTGTGCTGGTTGATGCGGCACAGGCTGCCCCCCATATCGAAATCGATGTCAAGGCAATCGACTGTGATTTTCTTGCTTTTTCAGGTCATAAGATGTTCGGCCCAACGGGAGTCGGCTTTCTGTATGGGAAGTATGATCTCCTGGACCAAATGCCGCCATTCATTGGGGGTGGTGAAATGATCGATCAGGTTTCATTTAACGGAACAAGCTTCCTCACTCCTCCCTTAAAATTTGAGGCGGGAACACCCAATATTGCCGATGTTATCGCCATGGATCAGGCCTTTGGGTTTGTTTCCGATATTGGTTTTGATGCCATTAATAAGGCAGAAAAAGAGATCGTTGATTATTCAAGATCGAGGATGTCAAAAATCCAAGGATTAAAAGAGTACGGTACTGCAGAAGAGAAGATCGCGGTTTTTTCATTCAACCTGGAAGGGATACACCCATTCGATGTTGGTCAACTTTTGGATGCCAAGGGTATAGCAGTCAGGACCGGCCATCACTGCACCATGCCGATGATGAGCGATTTGGGGATTGAAGGAACAGTAAGGGCTTCATTCGCAGTGTACAATAGCATGGAAGAGACAGAAAAGCTCTGGGACAACGTTGAGCGAATCCAAAAGAAGTATGGAAGCAGTTGAACAGATAGATCGGATTCAACAGGAGATCGCTGAAGATTTTTCCCTCTTCGAGGGAAACAAAGAGCAATCTGTCGAATATATCATGGATCTGGGAATGGAACTTGATCCCTTGTCAGAGGATTTCAAGCGGGATGAATTTCTGATCAGGGGATGCCAGTCTAAAGTATGGCTGATCGCCAGTAAAAATGAAGGCGGTGAACTCATCTTTCAAAGTGATTCCAATACGGCTTTGACCAAGGGGCTGATCAGTCTCTTGATCAGGGTATATTCGGGCCACAAGCCAGAAGATATCATTGGGTCAGAGCCCTGGTTTCTGGAGAAGATCGGAATGGATCAGTTGGTAGGAAGTCAAAGATCCAACGGTCTTAAGGCCATGATCTCAAGAATTCAAGAATACGCAAGGTCTTTTCAAAATGAAAACTGAAAAAACCCAAGAACAAAAGGAACCAAATCAGGAGAATAACCATTCGGAAGAAAGGGCTCTCAAGGAACAGGTCGTTGAAATGATCAAGACCTGCTATGATCCCGAGATCCC
>JANQHS010000451.1 GCA_028282565.1 Cytophagales bacterium
GCTGCTCTACAAACTAGCACTTCAGATGGAAGAGCTGAAAGGAGGGCCTATGACCCCGGAACGGAAAAGACTGGATCAGAAACAAAAGCTGGTGGAAGAATTGCAACACGACATCAGCCAGCAGGCTGACAGCGAAGAAGACAAATAATACCGTTTATGGGAAAAGGAGACAAACGAAGCAAAAAGGGAAAGATTTCAAAAGGAACTTTTGGTAAGTCGAGACCTACCATGAAACTGAAGCTCAAAAGAGCGGAATCCAATGCCAAACCTGCTGCTAAAGCCAAGGCAAAACCAAAGGCTGCGGTGAAGGCTAAGGAAAAATAGTTGTTGATTATCGCTCCCGGTTCCTCAGAGCAAAATGCGCAGTAGGGAGGTGTTTTACAGTCTCGGCCTTGAAAATTTTGCTCGGATCGAAAGGAATGATATCTTGGAAGACTATTGTACTCTAAATGAAGAGAATTATTGTTACCGGTAGTCGAGGCTTTAACGACTACACAACCCTGGCGAAGAGGTTGGATGATCTTTTTAGCCAGGAGACGGATGTTCTTTTGCTATGCGGCAATGATGGAGGAACGGACGAGCTTGTACATCGCTATTGTCGGGAGCAAGGAATCAAATTTGAGATCTATACCACCGACTGGGGAGCCTATCAGCAAGCTGCGCTTTTCGTACGCAACAAACACATGCTTTTCGGAGCCAATGCCTGTATTCTTTTTTGGGATGGCGAGAGCAGGGGAACCAAGCTTCTGCAGGATCAGGCAAAGAAAATGGATGTTCATTGCTTGGTAGAGAAAGTGACGGTCAAGGAAAGAAATAGGAAGCCCACTTCCAAAAAATCACAGAAAAGGGTTGGCGCATAGCAACCTATGCCCAAATGGCATTCAGTGTTTTGGATAGAACAACTTGGCCTTGGAAGGCACCTGAACCCAAGCCTGTTGAGCGTTACTTCAACACCTTGGTTTCCGGGTAGTAGTAGGCCCAAACCGCCCAAAGAACACTATTGTAGATATACTCCCTTTGAAGTAGTCCATGCTCGGCGCTGTAGCCATTTGGATCGATATCCTGAATGACGAGTTCCTCCGGGCCGACTTGCCGATTGAATGCCATGATGGTCTCGTACTCCGGGAAGTATTTGAGGGTAATATGTTTTTCACCAACCGAGAGGTTTAATATTCCTTTGGACTTGATATAGTCCTTGGTCAGTGCCAATTGTTCCCCGTTTTCGGGATCCCTGATTCCTATAATGTGCTCTTTTTCTGGAAGCCGTTTATCTTCAAGATTGGCCGTGTTGAACATCCATTTTTTCCCATGCCATGTTTCCTGGGTGGAAAAGATGGAACTGACCATGATCTCTACCGGATCATCCCAAACATTGTAAAGAACGGTTCCATCGGGGTAGAGTTTTTTGAACCCCTTCCAGGTCATCTCCAGAACAGGGATCGGGTCAAGTTTCTTTTTCGAAAACTCACATTCCTGGGTGATCTGCTGGATTATTTCATCGCTCTTGGTATCCCAGATGAGTAGGTTGTTATTCGTCTGGGCCAGCACCTTGAAGTCGACTTCTTCTCCATCGATTTTTTCTCGAAACGGGCTTGCAAGGTTGGTCATAACGCAATAGGTGAAGACAACTCGCTCCCCTCCAAAATCCCCTCCGAGGATATGGGCCTGCCATATATTCTCTGGAGGATAGGCCCTTTGAACTCCATTATGATCGACAACCAGTACTCTTTCACTATCTTCTATGTATCCTTTGGCCTCGGGAATACTGATGTATTCGGCGCTATGCTGTTTTGGTTTAAAAAGAAAATATGGGGTCAGGTATTTTGATGACAATACGCATAGAATCCATGCGATGC
>JANQHS010000055.1 GCA_028282565.1 Cytophagales bacterium
CCGCCCCTGCTGGTCCACGATGATCAGGCGTCCGCCGTTCTCAGGGAACTCAACAGAGATCCGCTCGCTGGCCGGATTGGGCCAGGGCATCAGCCTGTAGGAACTCACTTCGCCAATACCGTTGACCGTATCGGTTCCCAGCTGAAGCACCCTGGTGATGGTATCGCTGCAGCGGTAAAAGTTATGAATGACCAGAATGACTTCCGGATCCTTGGGCTGAACAGCCGTATCGTAGGAAGTCGAAAAGCTATCCTGATCCAGGCCGACGGCTATGCCCTGGAAAAACCATTCGTATTTATAGACGCTGTCATGGTAGATCAACCCGGCAAAGGAACTGTCCATGATGGTCAGGGTCTGGCCGTCATATTCATAGCCGAACCAGGCCCGGGGCGGGCTGATTTCGCAGAAATCCGGAACATATTCCTGGCCAACGCCCGAGAACCTGGCGATGTAATAGTCGACATCTGTTGGAGGACCTTGTTGAAGAATAGCTCCACAAACAAAAATATCAGAATTGACTCCAAAGATTCCCTCTGAAATTCCTTTTAATCCAGAACTCAAAGTAGGTGTCGAACGCCAGGCCCTTGCACCATTTTGTTGGTGTGAGCTCAAATAGATTTGTTGAAACGATGAACTATCCTCGACAGCTATGAATTCATTTTGCCCATTGGTGAAAGCGAGTCTTTGCATTTTTGAAAAACTCAAACTCCATTTACTTGAATCCTCAAAATAGGAGCTTTTTTCGCCGAGAACTTGACCAGAGTGCCGAAGCTCTATGGAGTGATAATAGCCAGACATAGTATCTGGACTAAGAGAGGCATAGAAGCTTTGATCCCCGTGACTCACAAGCTCATGATACGTCCAAATTGTATCACCATTAATGTCAAGTTTAAGAAATAGCTTTCCTAATGGTGATGAACTAATTTCATTGGAACTCGCAGCCACGATATAACTTCCATCAGCCAAAGGGAGTAAGTCAAACGCTGATTGGGCGTTCATGCGGTTGTAATAGATATCGAACAACACATTGCCAAGGCTATCGGTTCTGGAAAGCACGATATCCCAGCTATAACCCGCCTGGACCGCATCGGTCAAAAAAAGAAAGCCGCCGTCCGGTTGAGGAAACATATAAGTGTAACGAGGGACACTATCGATGGAGCCCACCACATTTCCAAAGGCATCCAACTCCAAAATTACTCTAGTTGTATTAGTCGATCCAGAGTCCGTTACTGCCCCTAAAACCAGATAATTCGAACTGAAAGGCTTTTTTTCCAACTGGGACCAACTAGAAAAGGGCTTGCCCAGCCAGCGTAACTCCTTAAACCAAAGGGTATCTCCCTGATCATCAAGACTTCCAATGATTCCAACAGTACCGAAAATATCTTCACGATAACCACAAAACATGAGAGCAGAATCCGAGGTAGTAACCATACCTTCCACATATTCCCATTGTGAAGATCCAAAATGGGTCTCCCATTCAAAACTCTGGGAGAGGCCGTTTTCAGCGATCAGCATAAAAACCAACAGAAATAGCCCGGATCTCAATGATTAGGGGTTAATGATTAATGATCAATTTGAGGCTCCGGACTTCAGAACCGGAAAGCTCCAGTCTTACAACGTATATTCCCGGAGAAAGATGCCCCAGATCCAAGGAACTTATTCCCGGATCGAATTCAGCCTCGGTCTTTCCCGTGACGGAATGATGTACGCTCAGCCTGATAATTCGCTCCACAGGCCCCAAGATGCCGATCCTTCCGGAACCCGGATTGGGGTATAGTTTGAAATCGGAATGCACAACCGCGGGAAACTGCCCGTAACGGTTTTGGGGAGCCGGGATCTCCATGAAAGCGGGGCAATCACTTGAATTTAGCTTTATTGGAGGGTCATTGGGATCTTGTTTCCATACAGCAAGCGATGGAAAGATGGCATCGCCAGCCTGGGTCGTTCCATTTGTATTATCCTCTCCGACAAATTCATTGTTATAGGAATAATAGGTGAAACTCGGATCGTTTTCATTGGCCGCATTGGCATCATAGATCGCATACCAGTCCTCAGCAGGTGCCCAGTTCAGCACATCGGGTTCATTCAGGGTGCCGCTATTGGTGTTGTAGGGATAACCCGGGGAATTGTCCGGATCCACAGGCCAGGCATTTCCGGCAGGAAATACCGGGTTTATTGGAGGAGTAATTCCATCGCCCCCAATATCATCCAGGTTGGCACCGTCATGAACAAAGAGCCCGTAGGTATCGTATGTTGTTGAATTCGTCTTGTCAAAACGATTGCACTCCAATGTAATATCAAGCGCTGTTGTTCCATTATGGGTAATTGAAAGAGCAGTGTCGTTATTGCTGAATGCATTGTTTTCTATCGTCAAGAATTTATTGAAATTCAGATTATCAATTTCCAAGGCAACTTCATTCGATCCAAATTCATTATTCTCTATATAAATCTTTCCACCTCCGAGTATTGCAAGCCCTTTTTCA
Organism: Cytophagales bacterium; assembly: GCA_028282565.1. Classification (GTDB taxonomy): domain Bacteria; phylum Bacteroidota; class Bacteroidia; order Cytophagales; family CCMP332; genus JANQHS01. Next base: position 2,484 of record JANQHS010000055.1, read on the forward strand.
TTGCTCAGGTATTTGTTATCCAAAATTTTTGGCGTTACACTTCCACTAAATATTCCATAGTAGACTGTCCCGGTATCGAGTTGGTGAAATTCATTCTTGGACAAATAATTATAGTCCGGCATTGTTGGATCTATTGAACCACCTCCCAATAATCCAAGAGTGGTAATACTGGCATTTGTCCTGCTGTTGGAGTTCCCGAAAAACTTATTCCCGGTTATATAGTTCTTTTCCGCAGTATATGCCCCAATTATCCAACTTTTTGGAATCGAATAACCACCTAAATTTGGTTGGTCGTCGATGCCGCCTTCATAAGAATTATAATCCACCCAATTTGGATAGTAGTCAGTCACGTCAAGGAATATGAATTCATTCTCCTTCAATAAGGAATAAGTGTTTGATTGGTTCTTACCCCCTCCGGAGCAGCCCAGCTTAAAGAACCGGTCAAAAGTATTATTCGAGAAAGAGTAAATAGTTGTAGGGTCTTCGGCAAGGTAATGATGAATTCCAAACCAGTTATTTCTGAGGTAATTGCTGTTATAGCCATCGGAACTATTATGTTGTGTCATTAGTGCTATCCCTGCCAATGAATAGAAGCCATTGTAAGGGTTTTTCATGGTCCCGGAATCGGAATCCAGATAGGAACCAACGACATAACTCTGTCCACCAAGGGACGTGGCCATTTCTGACACGGAGAAAATATTGTTTGTAAAAATCGCCTTCTCTACCTGATAGAAAGTATGGGCCTCACTCTCGGCATTGCAGGTTGCAATACCGACCAATGCATCCCGCACGGAGCTGACATTTGCCTCGGAAGGCCTCATTTCTATGTTCCCGTCTCCAATCACGGTGATCCCCTTCCACATTCCGCCACAAACCGACCTGAATTCAACTCCATCCGCCTCAAAGTTCGCGCCATCGATAAAGATCCCGGTTCTGTTTTCGTTAAATTGGGCACAGCTCTCTGCATTGGGAGGCGTACAATCATTACATTCCGGCTCGATATAGAAAATGGTACCCGGATGGGCGAAAAAATCATCGCCTCCGGTCAGTACCAGGGAGCCTTTGACCAGGTAGACACCATCAAACTCTTCCCCTCCGGAGTATTCGGTGATCTCATCTTCTTCACCCAATTCCCATGTTCCAAAAGAATCGCCGGAGCCTATTTCATAATCATGCTCACAGCAATCATCGACTATCTTGATCTGCTTTGAATAGCTATTGGCACAACCTGTATTGTCGGTAGCGGTCAGACGGATAGTATAGGTCCCGGTATCGGAATAGGTCACCAATTCTGGCTGGAATCCTTTGAAATTCGGTATTCCGGAACTTCCAAAACTCCAATTGTAATTCAGGTCCTCGTTGAACGGTGTGAGGTTTAACAATGCGACCGGTTCTGACTTACAGATATCATCAAACGGGGTCAATGCGAAATTTGCATCATAGGCTTCATAATCTACCTGCAATGAAACGGTATCCTCACAACCGAAAGGAGTGGATATTTCCAGATCAATAGTTCCGGATTGGCTCCACTCTACATAGATGGTGTTTGCCAAATGACTTTCGGTCAGCGTACCACCTGTGACAGTCCAATCAAAAGCATATCCATCGGGTATGGATGCGGAATATTCCTCGGGGTCAGCAGAGCAAATGAACTCCTTACCGTCAATGGTGATATCCTTGAGTGGTCTGACCTCGATCGTTTTGCTGATCACGGTCTGATTTCCGCTGGGCCCAAATATTCCGGTTACAGTATAAGTTCCAGGGCTGGAATACGAGTGCGTCATGGCCTTGGGCCCCGAGGTGGTGTTCGGTGAATCTCCGAAATTCCAGGCATAGGGACCCGTGCATGAATTGGCATTGACAGATATATCCGAACAGTTGAGCAGGGTATAGCTAAAATCCGGCTCAAGGCTTTCCAATGCATCATGGGAAGCATCCAACATATTGGGAATGCTGTACCTGGTCCGGTTTGAGGTATTATCAATATTGAGCCCTTTCAGATCAAAGCCCGCCTCATTATTGCCGTCGGTATTGTGTTCGTTTGGAAAATTGATGACCGACAGTCTTGGTTGTGAGGACTGAATGATCTGCAAATGCACTCCGAATATCCTGTTATCCGGTGTGATTTGAAGCTCTCTTATGGCTTCATCGGTCGGAACATTAGTCGAAAACCCGGCCAGAACATCAGAACTCAGATCGCTCAAATGCAGTTGGAAAAGCTTGGAGTCGTTAGGGCCTCCATGTCCGGAAAAATAGAGTTGGGAATTATCAGGGCTGAAGGACAATGCGGCCAGGGGCTCCATTTGTTCAAAACCATAGTCAAATTGATTATAGAAGAAGATATCGCCGGTTTCATTATCAAAGGCGAAGATCTTCAGCTTTTCTTCAAGCAGGGTTGCCAGCAATTGACCATCGGTAGAGACAGCCATAGTTCCTCTGTTTATATTGGAAGAGCTCCCCGAAATGGTGATGGTATCAAAAAGACTTATTGTCGAACCATTGGTCTCAAATAACACAAAATTATCCTCTTTCGCCGCTTCTTTGGTAATGATCCAATATTCCTTCGGTTCACATTTTGGTATGGCAACAACAGCCTCTTTTAAACTGTTGACACCCAATGAGGATGTGGATACCCCTGTGCTTGAGCCTACAATATTGACATTGTTGGGGTTGGGAGCCGATACCTCCGTATAGTATAGCGGTTGTCCGGTCACAGAATTGTCAATAGTTACAATCAGAAAGTTGTTCTCGACATTCGGCTTTGGAATGATCGTCACACCCTGGTACAAATCTGAACTCCCGGTAATATCAAACTTGCCGCCCAAAGCATCCCAAACGGTATCGCCATCGGTATAAAAAAGCAGGTCCCCATTGCTGTTGGAAACACAGGCTGCGCCAAAATCATTGACATGGAAGGAACCGTTGATTCCCGGGTTTTGGCCGGTCGAAAAACTCAATCCGTTTGCCGAGCCGAAAGCCCAATTCGATTGCTCGGGTTTCTTTACGGTGCAATTGGCCACATATATGGTTCTTGACTGTGCATAGCTGGTATCCCCTGAGGCATCGGTCCCCAAAATGCGTATGGTATAGGTTCCGGTATCGGTGTAGTTATGCGTCAATCCGGTGATCGAAGAAGCTACGGATCCGGAATTGTCTCCCCAGTCGATAACTGTAAAACTATATGGCTTGCCGGCTCCTGTAGAATGCACGATCTCGAAATAGGAGCTTGCATCATCTTTACAGATGCTGGAATTTGTAGGAACTATGGCAAGGGCAAAGACATCAGGGCAGGTGATACCAACATTGGCCAGGTTCTGCGGATCGTATAACGTGGGATAATAATAGCTCAGGTTATTCCTCATCACCGTTGCCTGGCCATTGGTAAACTCATCCCTCACAGAATCATCCGCATAATCCATGTAATTTCTGACATGCGGGTTGGCAGAATCCGGGCAAGTTTTATAGTACGTTGGGTCATTGACATTTGAGGGGGTAATATGCCAATGATGCCCGGTCATCGGAGGTGTGTCGGCAATTTCATCATTAGGCCACTCGCACTTTCTTTCGAATGTATGATATAGCCCCAGATAATGTCCTACTTCATGAATTAGGACCTTTCCTCCGTCACGATTTGCAGGACAGCCCCCGTAAATGGCGCAGTTATCCGCATCTCCGAGAACCGAAAAAATGGATACAATCGGCAGAGATCCGAAACCAGGGATCCATGGATAGTTACCAATTCCCGACGCTGCCCCTCCCTGGGTTTCTTTGGGGGCGATAATCCTGATGTAATTTTCTGCCGGCGTATGTTTGGTTACCTGCTCGAGGTAATACAGATCGGTTAATCCACCGGGGATATCCAACTTGTTCAATACCGAGCTTTGGAAAAGGTAAATTCCCTTCTTCGGCATTACCGTATTTGAAACCACGGGAATTGGCGCAAGATCCGTTGAGTCCATGAAATCTCCGTTGGGCAGTTTTTCGGCAAGGCAGAAATTGATCCCATGAGGATTATAGCTGGAGTTCAAATTATCGATTTGGGTTTCGACCCTGTCGATCACCTCCTGTACAAGTGAAGTGCTATATGGGAATGTGGTTGTGGAACTCACAGGAACATAAAAAACCAGGGGAATATGGAATGAAATTTCCGGCGATGAGGAATGGGCACTCATTCGAAAGTCCATAGCCTGGTCAAGCAGGTCTTTGTTTCGGGCGACTTCTTCAGGATCTACTAAACCGTCCCGAATTAAGGTTGATAGAAGCTCATCGGTATGGCATTTCGGGGTCTGTTGAGCAAACCCAAATTCAACATGCAACAAACAAACAATGAAAAGAAAACAGCGGAAAGCGGAGGACTGGAAAAAACTCATATCTCGAACGATTAAGGTTAAACAAAACTTAATGCGGAGCAGTCCTACTTAGAGATCCGAACTTAGAACATTCTAATCATTCTTACAATAATTCAACAGTCATTTTCAATATCAACAGAATTATTGGATCAATTTCAGGCAGCCTAGAGGCCATTATAGGTGACAATGTAAATTTCCCGGACCTCGTCCCAAGCAACAACCAAATTGAGGTAGATGCATATCAGGAATTGAAGGGTCAGACTTTAAGCCCGATCACGCAGACATCATCGAGCTGAGGAAGCTCTCCTTTCCAGCGGTTGAATTCATTTTCCAATTCATCCCTTTGCGCGGAGGGCTCCAGTACTGAGATTTCCAGAATCAGCTCTTTGAACTTCTTGGACATGTATTTCTTTCCATTGGGTCCGCCAAACTGATCGGAAAATCCGTCGGTAAAGAGGTAAACCTGATCCGAAGGTTTCAATTGGGCCGAATGATGACTGAAGGGTGTCATTCTATCATAATACCCTATGGGTTGCTTATCGGCCTTAATAATGCTCAGCTCACCATCCTGAACCAGGTAAAGGGGATTATGGGCCCCTGTCCAATTCAGTTCAAGGGTGTCGAGGTTAACCCTGATCAGCGAGATGTCCATACCGTCCTTTGTGGCATCCTGGTCACTGCTTTGGCCCAATTCCCGGATGATTTTATCCCTGAGCCTGTTCAGAATTTCAGCAGGTGTCAGGCTTTCCTCTCCTGCGTTGATCTCGTTGAGAAAGCTGGTTCCCAGCATGGTCAAAAAGGCACCGGGCACACCATGTCCCGTACAATCACCGGCACTGAGGTACAGATAGGGTTCCTTCTCCATGACCCAGTAAAAATCACCACTCACTATGTCCTTAGGCATGAAAAAGATGAAGTGTTCAGGGAGGTGACTTCTCCCCTGTTCCTCGGATTTCAACAAGGCCTGCTGTATCCTCTTGGCATAGTAAATGCTGTCCAGTATCTCGGTATTCTTTTTTTCAAGTGAGTCATGCGCCAGCTCGACTTCCCTTTTCTGACTTTCGATCACCTTTTTTTGACCCTGGGTGACCTTCAGTCTTTCGTAGAGAAAATAGCTCATCAGCAGGACGATCAGAAAACCTCCGGCCACCCCGTATGTAACCATCTGCTGACGCTTCTCACGCTCATTTGACAAGAGCAATGTTTGTCTGGCTTCCGCATCATGAAGAGCCTGCTCTTTTTCATATTCATGGGTCAGCTCCTTGTAAATGGCGGAATTTGCCTGGCTGCGGTTTTGAACCGAATCCCGCATTCTGATGAAGGTCTGGAAATAGGAATAAGCTTCATCCCAGCGCTTCTCCCTGGCCCTGATGGACTTCATCGCCCGGGCCGAATATCTGATCGCATCGATCTCCTGAATTTCCACCGCCAACTCATAAGACCAGCTTCCGTAATGGTCAGCATTTTGAAGATCGTCCAGGTCCAGATAGATCTCGGCCATGGAGGAAAGCACATAGGAAGCCTGGTTTCTGTCATCTGTATCCATAAACACCGGCAATGCCTGGTTATAGTAAAACAGGGCCGAATCATAGATATTCATCTTTTCATAAGCTCCTCCGATGTTCTTCTGACTCACGGCGATCACAAAGGGGCGGCTGGTTTTTTTGCCCATGGATAATGCCTTTCTATAGTAGATCATTGCGCTGTCGGGATCATCTTTATGATAGTAATGAGATCCGGCATTGTTGTACAGCAAGGGAAGGTTATCGAGATCATTCACCTGAAGGCATAGCTCGATGGACTCCTGCAGGTATTCAAAAGCATGATCCTCCTGTCCCAACTTGGAATAGATCCCTGAAATATTGTTGATAATCGCCAATTGTGCTTCGGCATAGCCCAACGCATCGGAGAGGTCCCTGGCATCAAGAAGATAATCCATCGCTCTGCTCAGATCCGAGATATCGGCATAATGATTACCCAGGTTATTATAGGACATGATCATTCCGACCGTATCGGCATATTTTTCCCCGTTTTCGGCTCCCAGAAGGAAATAAACTACTGAAGAGTCGAGCCTGTCCGTATCACGAAAGATCTGACCTATTTTGTTGTACAACTCTGAAATTCCCGGCCTGGCCTTGACTTCTCGGTAATATTTCATGCTCTCCCGGAAGTATTCCATGGCCCTGTCGGGATCACCGGTGTATCGATAATAATATCCGTGGTTGTTGAGTACCTCTCCGTAAGCCCTGGTATAGAAGGTCTTGTATTCCCTATCAAGATCCCCTGCCAATTTGTTTTCCAACAGGGAATCCAGGAAAAGGTTATAAGCATACCAGGAGTCGTCATAGAGGTTTTCCGTGATCAACAGCAACCCTCCTATTCTGATAGAATCATCAGCCTCGGAATGATATATGCTCAAGCCGGAATCCAGAAGTTCTCGGTCGAAAGGATATAGTTTCTCGGTATCAACATTTGGGATCAGGTAGTAGTCCTCATTCGGATAAGCAAAAACCGAAGAAAAAGCCACTAGCAGAATCACCAAACCGGTGGTAGATCTCATAGGGTTTGAATTTAACCATGATTTCCGGATTAAGGCAATCAGGGTCAATCTTCCGATCTTAGGCAGACGATGCTCAAAGCTCGAATTGGAAGTCAATGGCCGTGTGACCTCGAATTGATTGAGGCTGTTGACGGATCTGACCAATGGGACATGAACCAAATGCGCAAACACTTGGACCGATCGTAAAAAGGGAAACAAAGGGGCCTGCCCAACTTTGAAGCAACAAAAAAGTCAAGAAGATGAACAAGAGTATAATGATCACCGGAGCCAACAACGGGATCGGCAAGGAAGCCGCAAGACAGTTGGCATTGAAACCCGAAACAGAAAGGATCTATCTGGCATGTAGAAACCCGGAAAAGGCCAAAAA
>JANQHS010000058.1 GCA_028282565.1 Cytophagales bacterium
CGACATGTGGGCCTTTTTTAATGCATTGGAGAACGGGAAGCTTGTTTCCTACAATACCGTAAGAATGATGAAATTGAAGTGGCCTGTGAAATATGAGAATAAAAACTCGAGCCTCTATCACAGCTATGGTTGGGAAATCTATGATTACTCAAATGAAGAGCGCCCCTTTTTGATCATCGCTTTTGCCGGAAGGATCTATGGATACAAATCAATGATGCGCTACTATGAAAACGATGATATTTTGATCATCGCCCTGTGCAATAGTCGATATAGTGAACGCAGCGTTTTGGGCTCTACCATTAGAAGAATTTTACTCGACAAAGAATACGAGCTTCCGGATCCGGCAGCAGAAACAATACCGGTTGACAAATCAATGGAAAAACACTTGGGTGTCTATGATTTTCCAAGTGAAAAAACCACTGTTGAGATCAAAATGATTGATGGAAAATATACCCTCACCTCCCATGGTGACAAGCCCGTGTATTTGTACCCATCCGATGAAAATACTTTTCATGCCAGGGTAATCCCCCTAAAGATCACTTTTACGCCAACCCCAAAAGAGAAGACCCAGGAATTGGAGTTCAATTTCAATGAAGAAATGGTCGAAACACTTTATAGGCTCCAACCATAGCCTAAAACAAGTAGAATACATTCATCTTGCTCGTCGATATGAGGAAGGATACTGCTGATCGTGCCCCGGCTGATCCCGGATCCCAGCCTCTCCCAAACTTCTCCGCTAAAACACCTACTCTTCCGGTCACATAACACATACTAAACCTTACAGCACATAAGAAGAAAAAAATCTAAATTCTCAGCCAAACAGCAATAAATGAAGAGAGGTCAAGAATATGGAATGGACCACCGCTATTGGCTGAGCCGAACGTTAGCAAGCATAGTTACATGAGAAAGAAAGTAACAATACTCTTGACTATGCTTTTTCCCGGATTGCTATTGGGGCAGTGTCCGGACGTGCTCCCCACCTCAGATTTCTCCATGAATTTCTGCAACTTCCCCTTTGCATGGGAAAAAACAAAGGGAGAGAATATGAGTGTGGGCATCCTTGCGTATCGGAATAATGATCAACCTGATTGGAGCTCGGGAATTCAAAAACTAATACCAGCATCTGTGGTAGAGCACTATGCCATGTCTGATTTCCTGAACAAAACATTTGATGAAAATGATGTTCAGGTTATTTTGATATCCAATGAGGTAGAAGCAGGCGATTATGATAGATTTCTAACAGCTGTCGACTATTACAAGGATATCCCGGTTGTTTTGCCGGCCTACTTCGGAACCATGAAAGGAGATAGGGATTATTCAGGTTGGCGGAATTTTCTCATTTCCGCCTCAAGGCATGGCGCTATTATCGCCGGATCACATGGTGACTTTTACCAACTAGGAGATCTGTCATTCTGGAAAACCATTCCGGTTGACATTTTCGCCGTGATGGGCAGAGAGATAGATGGATTTCAGGCAATGATGCCCGAATATAAGATTGAAAAGAATCTTGAAAACAGTTCATATCTGGTGGCAGGAGCGGTGGCCTTGCTCAAAAGCATCAATCCCTCCTATTCCAACTATCGGATAAAGCAATTATTGAATGAAAAGAGTAGAAAGGTTTTTTGGTCCTTGATCGAAATCCCGCAGGGAGAGCAAGGAACCCAATTGGTAATTCCACACTTCGATAAGGACTATTTAGGAAAATTCGAGGATGATTATATCAAGAAAACTGAACGAAATGTCTATGAAGCAAGAAGTCTGGACCTGATGACTTTGTTTGACTTCAGATGTCCGGATTTTGGAGGTTGGTGTTTTGAATCACTCAATATTGAAGAGGCTCAGGAAAAATCTACAGGAAAAGGTGTTGTGGTAGCGATATTGGATCATACATTCAATAAGAATCATGAGGCATTAAAAAACAGAATAGTATCTCCCGTTAGTTTTATTGAAGGAGAACCTGCACTCTCGAATCGATCTGATCACGGTACCGATATGGCTACCAGTCTTGTAGCCGTCGCTCCCGATGTAAAGATCATGCCTATCGTCATAACCGGAAGGGAACGCTGGGGAGAAACTGATTTGTTTATCAAAGGGATCAACTATGCCGTAGAAAACGGTGCCGATATTATCAGTTGCAGCCAAATGGCCATCAAAGGGGATCAGAAAGGTTTGGATGAGGCCATAGGAAAAGCAACCTTGAAAGGAGTTTCTTTTGTCTACATTAACTATGGAGGAGAAAAAGAGGAAGTCCTGGTTCCTAGCCCGATAGAATTTCGATCAACCAATGATGACCAGGATGTTATATACGTGATTGGAACCAATTTTCGTGATCATGAATCCCCGATTACCTGGGGCGTTTCACATACCGCTCCGGTTGTATCCGGTGTGATCGCCCTGCTCAAAGAACCTAGGCCTGATTTGCAACCTGAAGAGATCAAACAAATTTTGTTGAGATCCACAAAAAATTCTTATGATGGCATCCCTATACTCGATTCCAATAAAGCACTAAAGCATATACTCGATTAGCAGCTATCACTCTTTTCAACACAAGCTTGCCCATAACACCATCTGAAGACTTTCATAGGGCCTGCCCACTGCAAGAGCCTGGCAGGATCCCGCCTCCTCCCAAACTTTTTTACTAACGCACCGCCTAAACACACCCAAGTTCCAATGGAATAATACCTAATAAGCCCTATGGCAATTATTGGAAAAATCATTAGGTTTAGTGTAAATGTATAGCTGAGAGCAAGTGATGAAATAGAGGCCAGGAAGCCCACTTAGGGCATAGATGCCCGTTGCACCTATGAATAAATACGATATGATTAAATCAATACTAACAGTGATGATCCCAATCGTGCTTTTGCAATCATGTGATAAAAGTGATGATATTGAATATCTCGAAACAATAACATCGGTAAAAACAGTCGAAATTCCTGATTCAGTAAATATTGGTGAAACCTTTTCAATTAGCCTAATAATCCATGGCTCCAGCGGCTGTTCCGAGTATTCAAGATTTGAAACAGATAGAATATCCGACACGACAGATTTCATCATATATCAAAAACGGAATAAAGATCAAATATGCACGGCACAGACAATAGAAATAC
>JANQHS010000104.1 GCA_028282565.1 Cytophagales bacterium
TCTGGCTATCCTATCCTATGCCGGGGGTGTGATCGCCTTCTATCTGGGGAGATTGGTGTCTAATTCCGGTCTTATGAAGAAGATCAAATCCATCAAGGCCTTCAACGATTATATGGTATACTACCGAAAATACGGAGGAATTCTCATCTTCATTTCGGCTGTTACCCCGCTTCCCTTTGCCTTGTTCAGTTTCATCTCCGGCACTTTCAATTACACATTCAAGAAATACATCTCCTTTGCCGCTTTTCGATTCATCCGCTTTGCTTTTTACGGATACCTCGTCTGGGAAGGATCCAATCTCAACTTTTAGGTGTCAATGTTGAGAAGGTTCCATCGGAATAGACCTTGATCAATTCGACCACCTCATGCTCACTTCCACCTTTATCGGACGCAATATCCTCTTGGCCCGGTGCAGGATCTACACCCTTGATCAACCAGTTCATATCAACGGAAGGATAGGACCTAGAGAAGCTTCTGACAACTTCAATTCCCGGGTTATTCCTTCCGTTGATCATATGTGAAACAGAGGCGTTTGATACGCCCAGAATCTCAGCCATTTTCCCCTGACTAAGACCGTCTGCCTTCATGATCTCGTACATCCTTGCGAAAACCGAATTCAATAACTTAATGATTTAATTAAAATGATATAAAATACTGATATAAAGATACTTAAGAATATAGTTTTTACAAATGTAAAAAACATCAATACTTTGATATCATACTCTGGTGAAGTAGAAAAATAGTTCATTTAACGCCTAAAATAAGCGTTTTTGATTTTACAATACTAAAATCCGGTGGGATTCAGAAACACGGCCAGAGAAAGCAAAATAAAGCCGGTCAGCAGCAAAAGAATTTGCAGAGGAAGAATGAATCGGAACCATTTGGGATAAGGGATCTTTGCCAGCCCGATCGCCCCTATCAAGACTCCCGAAGTGGGTGTGATCATATTGGTGAATCCGTCTCCGAACTGGTAGGCCAGCACAACGGCTTGACGCGACAGACCGATCAGGTCTGCCAGGGGTGCCATGATCGGCATGGTCAGCGCGGCTTGCCCGGAACCGGATGGAATGAATACATTCAGAAAGGATTGAAAAATGAACATTGAATTCAGGGCAAGGGTATTCGATGAGCTATCCAGAAGCGAGGCTATTCCCATCAGAATACTGTCGATGACCTTCCCGTTCTCAAGGATCTCTACTATGCCTCCTGCAAAGCCAATGACCAAGGCTGCCGGAGCGATATCGGCGACACCCTTAAAGAACATTTCCACAAAGTCGTCCCCCTTTACACCCCAGGCAAGGCCTATGAGAATGCCGAACCCAAAGAAAAGTGCTGAGATCTCCCTGATATACCAACCATAGGCCATGACACCGGCAATGAGCAATATGACCACCCATGCCAGCAAAACCAGGGAGAAATACCGAAACGATGAACGGCCAATAAAATAGACCCAGAGGGGGAAAAACAGTGTTGAAAGCAGAAAAAACGGGAAATCGAAGCTACTCTGACCTATTTGAAAGCTGGTCGTCCCAAGCTGAATGGCCAGAACAGCAAATAGCAGGGTTATGATCACCGTAAGGATGAGCACCCTTTTGTTCCACCCAAAGAGTAGATCGCCCCGAAGCTCTCCGCTTTCGCTATTTGCCGATTCATGCTGTCCGTTTTCCGTTTGAGTTCCTTGACCTTTCACTTTTCTCGCATACCAAAGCACATAGCCAATACCCACGGCGTTGATGGCCAAAAAACAGATAATTCGGTAACCTATACCGGAAAAGGGTTGCAATTGGGCTATTCCCTGCGCTATCCCTATGGTAAAAGGATTTAAAAGGGCTCCCGCAAAGCCGAGTGCTGCCCCAATGAAGCACATAGAAACCCCCACATACCTGTCAAACCCCATTTTTTCAGCAAACGGCACAAAGACCAGCACAAAAGGTATGGTCTCCTCGCTCATGCCATAGATCGCACCAAAGGTGGAAAAGACCAGCATGACCAATACAACGACAAAATATTCCACCTGGACCAATCGAAACAGGGCTAGTCTATCCCAGGCTTTTATTCTCTTGATCAGATCGGAGATACCCAGCTCGATGGACTTGGACTCCTGAAGAACATAAAACACGCCGCCTACAATAAATACCAGGGCAATAATGTGTGCCTGACGGATAAATCCATCGTAGAATGCACTGAAAACCTCCCATGTCTGGGGTGCAGGATCTACGGAATGATAGGATTGAGGAACCAGGACCTCCCTTGTAGATCCACCTACATCAATGACCTCCCGTTCATATTCACCTGCCCCGATAAGCCATGTGCATAATCCGGCAAGGACAATGATTCCAAACAATAAAATAAAGGTGTTGGGAACTCTCATGGGCATTCCCCGTCCCCTTAATCCTCAGGCCTCCTGATCATTCGGAGACTTACGTAGCGATTTTCTTCGGCGGAAATACTGAAATACCCGAGAACCCCTCCGGAAGCTTCAGCTACGCTCCTGGCAAAATCACAGATGCTGGCATAAAACTGCTGGGCAAACTTCTTATCGAGCTTGGGAAGAATGAAATTGATCCTTCTGAGTCTTTCTTCGATGAGCGGATTCCTCTCGGCGGCTGTTTCAGGCAATTCCATAACCGCATCCAGGAAAGTTTTCTCAAAAATGTTAAAAACCTCCTTGTAGTACTCTCTGAGAACTCTTCTGGACCTATATGTCTTCAATTCGGCCAGGGACATGGCCTTTTCTACTTCCTGCTTATCGATGTTGTTATCGGCACCTGCAACCAATACGGTCACAAGAGCCGGAGCCTGGTACATCAATTCCTTTTCTGAGTCGCTTAAGTGTTCGAATTCGCTGATCATTGACTATAAAATTGAGATCCCTTATGGGTGTTATTTCTTAACGCAATTATAAAGAAAGTATAGGGATGAATCAGATGAAAATCCTTTTGAAAATGCCATGTTGATATCTTCACATGCACCCAGAGAATCTCCAAAATAGATCTTGGCAGGAGCCCTCAACATATAGGCTTCCCCACATTCCGAATTCAGATGAATGACTTCATTCAGATCTATAAGCGCATGGAGCGTATCCTCCTTTTGATAATTGATCTTCGCTCTTAACAAATGCTGCTCCCCGTACTCATCCTGCTTTGAAAGGATCGCCTGATCAACAAATATCCCCGAAGTATCTATATCCCCATCCTCGTAATACATTTTGGCCAGTGCGAAATTTGTAACAGGATCATTAGGGGCCAACTCCCGCGCTTTATAAAAATTTGACCTTGCCGACCGGCGATCCTCCCGTGACAGATCATAGCGCGCCCCAAAGTAATAGAGGTCAGGCCCTCGATACCCCACAGATTCCAATGTCCCAATATTCTTTTTGACTTCTTCCCATCGATCAAGCTCTGAATTTGCCCGTAAAAGACCGATCTGCGACTTGCTGGAGTTGTTATCCAGCCCCGAAGTAATGGTGTAGTATTTCAAAACAGAATCCCATGATCTCTGCCTTTGATAGGCTTCGGCGAGGAAATAGATCACTTCGGGGTTCTGATTGTCAAGCCCCTTGGCTGTATAAAAATTCATTAATGCCAAGGAATCATTCTCAAGAGACTGATGACAAACACCTCTCATCAAATAGGCATTGGTTTGGGCTGGATCAAGAATGATCACGGAATCCAATCTCGACAGGGCTTTGTCGTAAAACTCCTGCTCCATAAGTACCACAGCCTCAAAAAAGATCTTCTCCTTCCTCCCCTGGGGCCTGGCAACCATTCCAAGAACAAGAAGCAGGGTTAGGCAAGAGATCAGTATCCGGTTTAGCAGCTCGGCCCTTTTACCATTCATCATCCGCATCGAGGTAAAAATCGTCATCGGAAAACTCATCTTCGTCCTCAT
>JANQHS010000131.1 GCA_028282565.1 Cytophagales bacterium
TAGCCACACTCAGATGCCACATTGACGATCAGCAGCTTTTTTCCCTTGTATTCAGACATGCTCACGGACTTTCCGTCCATGTCTATCGCACTGAGTTCATAAAAACTTTTCCCTTCTGGTGTTTCCATATTTTCCGGTCTGTTAAAGGATCCTGAGAAACAGCCCATAGAAAAGAGGCCCACGATCCCGATCAAAAACAACTTTTTCATTTACATCCTTTTTGGAACTTCTATCCCTAATAATTCCATTCCGTGATAAATTGTTTTGGCGGTCAGCTGCGACAAAGCTAAACGAAAAGAGCGCGCAGCATCATCCTTTTCTCCGACTATCGGAAGTTCGGCATAAAGGCGATTGAACTCCTTGGCAAGATCAAAACAAAAATGGCAAACCACTGAAGGGTTATAGGTGTTTGCCGCCTCAATCAGTTTATCCGGGTAAGTGGCGATCTGAAACAACACTTCTTTTTCAAGATCCGAATGCCCCTGATAAGAGCTGAATTCAAACTTTCCCACCTCATATCCCTTGTCCAATGCTTTTCTCAGAAGAGAATTGATCCGTGCATAGGTATATTGAATGAAGGGCCCGGTATGTCCTTGAAACTGGATCGACTCCTCAGGATCAAAAAGCATGCGCTTCTTGGGATCCGTTCTCAACAAATAAAACTTCAAGGCACCCATTCCGATCATCTCAAAAAGCGTTGAGGCTTCCTCTTCATTCAGGTCATCTACCTTTCCAAGTTCTCTGGTCTGATCTTCGGCCTTACCATACATTTCTTCCATGAGATCGTCAGCATCGACCACGGTCCCTTCCCTGGATTTCATCTTCCCTGTGGGCAGGTCCACCATACCATATGATAAATGGAAACATCTGTGAGCCCAATCGTATCCGAGCTTGTCCAGGATCATGAACAGTACTTTGAAATGATAATCCTGCTCATTTCCGACAGTATAGACGGTACGGTTCAACTCCGGATAATCTTCATAACGTTGTACCGCCGTGCCGATATCCTGGGTCATATAGACCGAGGTGCCATCGGCCCTGACCAATAACTTTTCATCAAGACCATCCGCACTAAGATCCACCCATATTGATCCATCATCTTTTTTGTAGAACAATCCCTTTTCAAGGCCAACCTCAACAATATCCTTTCCTTTCAAGTAGGTCTCCGATTCATAATAAAGGTGATCAAAATAAGCCCCCATTCGCTCATAAGTGGAGCTGAACCCGTCATAGACCCAGGAGTTCATTTTTTCCCAAAGAGCCCTGGTTTCGGGATCCCTTTGCTCCCAGGAGACCAGCAGGCTTTGAGCCTTTTTCATGATCGGGGCCTCCTTGGCCGCCTCATCCTCGTCAATGCCCTTCAATACCAATTGCCGGATCTGGTTCTTGTACTCCTGGTCAAATTTCACGTAGTATTTGCCGACGAAATGATCGCCCTTCAGCCCGGCAGTTTCCGGGTCTTCCCCATTTGCAAATTCCTGCCAGGCCACCATGGATTTGCAAACATGAATGCCCCGGTCATTGACAATCTGAACATTCTTAACCCTATATCCCAAGGTTTTGTAAATGTTGGAGACCGATTGCCCCAGGAAAATATTCCTGAGGTGCCCGAGATGTAAAGGCTTATTGGTGTTGGGCGAGGAAAATTCGATCAGGATCAGCTTCTCCTTTCCTTCATTCGGGATCAGGCTCTGCTCCAGGGAATTTAATTCGGTCAGTGCCGTATTCCATTCAGAAGAGCTCAGGCTCAGATTTAAAAAACCCTTGACTACTTGGTATGCTTCAACGCGGGTGCAATCCTGGACCAGGAAAGCTCCAAGCTTCTCTCCGATCTGTTCGGGTCCCATTCCCAGTTTCTTCGTTAAAGGAAATGTGACAAAGGTCAACTGGCCCTCAAACTCTTTTCTGGTTGGTTGCATTACAACCTCATC
>JANQHS010000151.1 GCA_028282565.1 Cytophagales bacterium
GCGCATCGGTATTCTGATAAATTGGACAGATGGGAGAGTTGAATTCCGTCTGACGGATCGCCTGCTCAAGTTCTTCCCTTGCCGGCTCCATAAATGGAGAATGGAATGCACCTCCCACAGGTAGTGGCAAAGCCCTTCTGGCACCGGCATCAACAAGTTTTTCACAAGCCACTTCCACCCCTTTGATAGATCCTGAAATGACCAATTGTCCCGGGCAGTTATAATTCGCAGGTACGACCACATCATCGATCGATGCACAAATATCCTCTACTACATTATCATCCAGCCCGATAATAGCCGCCATGGTAGAAGGTTCGATCTCGCATGCCTTTTGCATAGCCATTGCCCTTTTTGAAACAAGAACCAAACCATCCTCAAAACTGAGCCCCTTGGCCGATACCAATGCAGAAAATTCGCCCAGCGAATGCCCTGCAACCATATCCGGATCAAAACTTTCAGAAAGGGAGGCGAGAACCACGGAATGCACAAAGATCGCCGGCTGGGTGACCTTGGTTTGCTTGAGGTCCTCTGCGCTTCCCTCAAACATGATCCCGGAAAGCCCAAATCCTAAAATATCATCGGCTTGATCAAACATTTCCTTGCCTTGGCCGCCTTGCTCATATATTTCCTTTCCCATCCCGGGAAATTGTGACCCCTGACCGGGGAAAACGTAAGCTCTTTTCATGAAAAGGTGTAATTGTTCTTCCGGAGGCTAAACTAAAAAATAAACTTTTCCCTCTGCTCGGGGGTAGGGATCATGCACTCCTTCTTTTTTCCAAACCAGGAGTAGCGATTAGAGGCTATGATATCATAAACCCAATCGCGGATAAATTTTGGGATAATCCAGAATATACCAAGAGCCTTGGCCGGATAGGATAACTCGGCAGTCAGGGCAAGAGCAGCCGAAGACCTTTCAAATAGCCGATCACCTTTCAGGTAAAGGATGGACTCAAGCTGTTGATTATCCTTACCGAACTGTTGTAACTTCTCGCGGGCAAATTCGGATTGGAGCGTTGCGTACCTCAGGGAGTTGCCGGGATTATTTCGAATCAGAAACTCAACCGATCCATTGCAAAGGTGACAGACACCATCAAAAAAAACGATCTTTTCTTCTACCTGGGTCAATAACTTATATAGATGTAGCCCTTGAATAACTCGAACTCATCTTCCTCGCTCAATCTTGCAAACCTAACCCTGGCATCGTAGTAATAAGTTCCTGCCGGCACCTTGTTTCCACCCTCATCCAGTCCATCCCAATTGATATTGATGTCATTTGAGATCACTCTGAGTTTCTCTCCCCATCGATTATATACGGTAAATATGACCTCCTCAACATACCTCGGTTCCGGACAAGCTCGAAAGGTTTGGTTATCTCCGTCTCCATTTGGAGTAAAGGTATTTGGCAGTCGGAAATAAGGACAATTATCATTGCAAGCCAGATTACTGAAGTCACTTTCATTATCGAAAGAATCCACAGCGGTCACAACATAGCAACTGGCGAGGTTTGAGCTGTTATGCAGGTAAAAGGTATCCGCCGTCTGATCCAAAAACTCAAATGGATCACCCGACCTTCTTTGGACATAAATCCGGTAAAAAGCGATCTCCGTATCACAACCCTCTGAAAGATCCGGCTCCCACCACAATTCATTGGAATTTGGATTGGGAATGTCTGAAGGATTACTCGAACAATCCAAATTGGAGTAGAGCGAATCACAATTGATCTGGTCGATGTAGAGGGTAGGAGGACATGGAGGGATTGAATCTCTCGGTATTTCACATTTGATCTGGGTTCTATTCGAAAGTATCGCAGGATACTTGTTCGAGAAATAACTTCCTCTGGTCTCTACATAATAGCAGTATTCCTGTCCATTGATAAGTTTGATCCCCTGGTAAGTACCCCAGTCGGTGTACTCCATAAAATCGTTCTCAACAAGTACAGAATCGATCAAAGTGAATTGTCCGTTGATCTCACGGAAGATATAGTGATAGAGACCATTCAGATTCCAGGGTACATCTGCCGTCCAATAGAGCGTAACCCTTTCCCCGCCAGGAATAGAGCTCAAAAAGATTGAACTTGAATTGGAGACAGGATCCTGTAAAGAGTCTCCTCCATGAGTGAAGAATTCCAGACTGTAATTCAAACTTGTATCCGCAGTGTTGGCTCCATTATCCGTATAGAGTGTGTCGAGAAGATCGTTACTGGAAAAAATAAGTTGATTATTCCCCTCTTCTTCGCGATACAGATCATATCTGTAAGGTGGCGGGTAAATGGAGGAATCCAATTCCCTTGGTCTCGCCCAACCAAGATTTACGGCTCCGTTATTGTTATCGGTTACCTCCACATCGACCTTAGTGAAAAAGGGCACATCCAAAACCAGAGGAGCACAGACCTCATTTGAGTTCTTGCTTAGAGCACGATCAAAAAACCTGGCAACAAGGATATAACAATACTCCGGCCCTTTGATCAGCCCGGCTCCATTGTCATCATCCCGATACGTTACTGTGTTGATGTTCACTTCATCGATCAGTTCATATCCTTCAAGCGGACCAGTAAAACAGGAATTAGGGCCCGGAACATTGAACGCAGGGCCGATTTTTCGATAGATAAGCATGGATTGAGCATTTCCGCAATTGTATGGCTGCCATTCAAGATCAATAAAGCTGCTTCCTACAATTGCCGTGTCGATCTCAGGCGGTGGTCCCATAACCGAAATAGTCAGACCTCCGAAATCGGTAAGCTGTAAGTTGGCATCCACATCATCATCCACCCTGAAGGTAGCCCTGTACTCCCTGTCCCTGATATGATCACAAATGGTGTTCCATTGAAAAATAAGAGATCCTGGTGTAGGCTGACTTGTGGTAGGAGCCGGTGAATAAGAAGCCGGAGCCAAGGGTAGATCAAAGGGTTCTCCCGAGGCGGAAAGAAAAACATTATCGGGTGGGTCATCCTGGTCCCGCCCAAGGACCCGAAACTGAAGTTGATCCCCGCCGATCACACAGGTATCTTCAGGAACAAAGATCACTGGCCGTCGATTGGGGATACCGTTCACAATGATCTGCATATCGCGAGTAACATATCCAAGCTGAATGTATTCGTTCGTAGAGGGGTTCCTTCTCCACTCTATGATCTTGAAGGCCACATTATAAAATCCGTTCAGGTTGGGGGCGTCCCAGGTGATGACTCCGGTTACCGGATCCAACTCAAAATAAGCCGGAGCGGTCTTATCTTCCGTAAGCCCACCGGCGGCAACATCAGGATCCCTGTAGTTTACCACATCTACACCACCACTCATTTTGGGCACGGACATTTCGAATGAGACACTATCTCCGTCAGGATCATAACCTCCATTGTCAAAAACCCATTTTTGACCATTGGCGGCATTGACCACCGGGATCTGGGTGAATCTTGGGCTGGTATTCAGTCCCGCAGAGGCATTGATATTAACCTTGGTTTCAACATAAAATGCTGTGTTGACGGAGTTATCAAAGTTGATCACGCTGGCATTTCGATTCTCATCGGTAACACTTACGCAATAGGTAACCCCTGTCGAACTTGGAAAGGTATGGACAGTGTCAAAGTAATTCACCATTGTTCCATTGCCCATATCCATAAAACTTGAGCGATCTACGGTCAGGGTTGGCGAGTTATCTCCGAAGTTGATATCCACGGTTCGACTGACCACCGGACTGGATAGGTCTGTGTACAAAATCACCGTAAAACGCCATTGGAGAAAGCTGTTATTGATATTCTCAGCCAATATCTCTCCTGCCCTGATGTGCGTGGAAAACCCATCAAGGAAAAACATGAAAAAAATTACGGTTAGAAGGCCTTTAAGGACTTTATTTTGGATCATCTACAATCAACAAACAATCATAAGTTAATACTGGTTTATTTTAAAAGGTTTCAAAAAAAACGCTTTAACCGCGAAAAACACTTAATCGAATGATAAATTTCTCCTTAAGATTTGCGGGGGCAAATGTCGGATAATAATTTTAGTCCCAAACAATTAAGGTATGGGTTGGTTTACATCGGCAGTTTCCAGTAGCATTGGAAAAAAAATTGTTGTTTCTCTGACGGGTCTTTTTTTGATCCTTTTTTTGGTTGTACATGCTTCCGGAAATTTTACGCTTCTCAAAGCAGGGGAAGACGGCGGTGCAGCCTTCAATGCTTACTCGGAATTCATGGGGCATAATCCCCTGATCCAGTTCGTAGCCTGGGGAACGAAGATCCTGATACTGGTCCACATTCTTCAGACCCTCTATCTCACATTGCTGAACAGAAAAGCGCGACCGGTTGGGTATAAGTATGAGAAACCAGGGCAAAGCAGCGGATGGGCTTCAAGAAATATGGCTGTTCTGGGGATCATTATCCTTGTATTCCTGATCCTCCACCTGAAGACTTTCTGGTATGTAGTGCATTATGGAGAAGTACCTTTTGTCAACGGGGATCCAAATATGGGTAGGGATTATTTTGAGCTGGTAAGGGTGGCCTTTAGCGATCTTTGGTATGTCGCGATTTACCTTGTGGCCCTTCTGGGCCTTGGCTTTCACCTTTGGCATGGGTTTGAGAGTTCATTGCAAACCCTTGGATGGAACCATGTAAAATATACTCCTGCTATTAAGACAATCGGAAGGACATTGGCCATTTTGATCCCCTTATGCTTCTCCGTTCAGCCACTTTATGTTTACCTATTAAACAACTAAAATGAATCTCGAATCCCATATTCCTGATGGCCCCTTGGCAGAAAAATGGTCCAGGCACAAGTTCTCGACCAAGCTTGTAAATCCTGCCAACAAAAGAAAATACGACATTATAGTCGTCGGCACCGGATTGGCCGGAGCGTCCGCGGCAGCAACGCTTGGTGAGTTGGGTTACAACGTAAAAGCATTTTGTTTTCAGGATAGCCCGCGTAGAGCTCATAGTATTGCGGCGCAGGGCGGCATCAATGCAGCAAAAAACTATCGCAATGATGGCGACAGTGTATTCAGACTGTTTTATGATACCATCAAAGGCGGTGATTACCGAAGCAGAGAGGCCAACGTACACCGACTTGCAGAAGTAAGTTCGAATATCATTGATCAATGTGTCAGCCAGGGCGTTCCTTTTGCCAGGGAATACGGCGGCTATCTCGATAACAGGTCTTTTGGCGGAGCCCAGGTTTCCAGAACTTTTTATGCCAGAGGCCAAACAGGTCAGCAATTATTGCTGGGTGCCTATTCTCAAATGGCAAGGCAGGTCACAGCAGGAAAGGTTCAAATGTTCCCAAGAACCGAAATGCTGGACCTGGTGGTCGTTGATGGCCAGGCACGAGGAATTGTCACAAGAAATCTGGTATCTGGAAAGATCGAAGCCCACTCGGCTCACGCAGTTCTGCTTTGCACAGGTGGATATGGCAATGTCTTCTATCTCTCTACCAATGCCATGGGCAGCAACGCAACGGCAGCCTGGAGAGCTTACAAGAAGGGAGCCGCATTTGCCAACCCATGCTTTACTCAAATTCATCCGACCTGTATTCCCGTATCGGGAGAGTATCAAAGCAAACTGACTCTGATGTCCGAGTCACTCAGAAATGACGGAAGGGTTTGGGTTCCCAAAAAGGTTGGAGATAAAAGGAAACCCAACGAGATCCCGGAAGAAGAAAGGGATTATTATCTGGAAAGAAAGTACCCTTCCTTTGGAAACCTTGTTCCACGGGACGTGGCATCGAGAAATGCCAAAATGGTGTGTGATGAAGGAAGAGGTGTAGGAGAAAGCGG
>JANQHS010000179.1 GCA_028282565.1 Cytophagales bacterium
CACCCAGCACAAACAAATAAAGCTTATTCCAACTGCCAAAAAATGGTGGTTTGTTATCCTTGTCCATTATGAGCCGTTTTGAGCAGAGATCAGGTTTGCAAAGATCTTATAGGCACCACCCACTCCTGCCGGAAGCTGTCTGAACCAACTGATCCCGGTATAGGTAAAAGTTCCTTTGCCATAGTTGGTCACCAATAATGCCCCCCTGGTATCATCCTCTTCAGGGTCATGCCAGGATATCAGGGGCTCATATTTTTCATCCCATTCATTTGGGAAATACAATCCCCTTTCCTGCACCCACCCGTCGAAATCTTCCATTCCAATTTTATTGGGAGTGGTCAGCACATTGCTTGAAGGATTTAACAAGGTAACCCGGGCATTCTCATCAGTCACCCTGTCCCTGGAAAGAGTCAATGGATAAGGGCCTATTTCATCAGTGATCAGACCATAGGAAACATTGTATTGGACCACAACATTTCCGCCTTTCTCTACAAATTCCATCAACTTATCCTGAACATTTGGCAGCCATTCAACCGTATTGTAGGCTCGGACTCCAAGCACGATCGCATCCAGATCGTCAAGGCTGCCATCAAAAAAATCCTCCTCGTTTAAAAACATAACCTCGGAACCCAACTGTTCAAGGGCCTGCGGGATCTCATCTCCTGCCCCGTCGACATAACCCACCAGCTCTGCGGTATTTATAATGTCCTTTCGAACAAAATCGATATGGTTATCCATTACCGCGGTCAGGGATTTAATGTGGGGATGGTCAATTCTGACCTGGCATAAGCTATGGCTTTCGCCGCCGGTATTTATTTGGATACCGGCTGATATCACCTGGCCGGATTTCGGAGGCGTCACCGTGAACTCAACCCTTCTCTCCTCTCCTTCGTCGAGATCCAATACGTACTCCGATGGTTCTGATTTCCAACCCTTGCCCAATTCAAGATTGACCTTAACCCCTTTCACCTGCTGCTTTGCTGAGAGCAAGACCTGGACATTTCTGCTTTCCTGATCCGGGAAAAGGAGGTTCTTATCCTTGAAACAGGCAACCACAGGAGGCACCACTACAACCTCTCTTTGCATTTCTCCGTTCACGCGATCCCTCCATTTATGGATGGCCTTTTCTTCAATGCTGATCTCGGTTCCGGAAACCTCAAAAACAAATGCAAATGGGATTTCAGGGTCATTTTCAGCCTTTCCGATATTGTGTCGGTCATTTACAACAAACCTCCCACCCTCAACAGGGTTTTCAAGCCAATATGGTACGGTATAGGAAAGATCCCCGGGAATGACCAGGGTATCATCGATAACAAAGGGTGTATTTCTGCTGAGTTCCTGGTTCAAGACGGTTTCGAATCCAAGGGCTTGACAAGAAATGCTCTTCAGATAAACCTTTTCTCCTGCCCGATAAATGGCGCTTAAGGAAACGGGAATACTGCTGCCAGGAACCACCTCTGCCTTATCAAAGAAAGCCTCCTGCCAAATGCCAAGGCAACCAAGGATCAACTGATCCACCTCTTTGAGCTTCTGAAGTTTCCAAAAATCATCATCGATATTATTGATCTTGCCCCGAATGGCCAGTAGATCCCTGACAGAGTTCTGGGGATTACGATCATCGAATGCAGCGATCATCCGGTCGATCGCCTGGCCTATCTCTTCACCTCCGTTTACCCTTGTCCAGGAGGTATTAATGTCCTGGAAAGGATCGGAAACCTTCACCAAAGCATCATAGGGTCGTAGGTACTCAAGGTCGGACCCGCGCTCCTTCATCACACCGAAACCCTGGCTCTTATGCATACTCCTGCTCTCGGCAGAGATCTCACCATAACTTTTTCCAAGCAGGGGATTATATTGGCCGGTCTCAAGTTGCACAAGACCTGTTTTGTCAAAATCTCTGGTACCATAGAACCACCAGGAGGTATTGAAGAATATCCTTTTCGGCTGCCATGGTTCCACCCATTTTAGTTGATCCGGAAACGCATTTTTGTCTCCGGCGAGGTCAATGGCCTTACCTGCCAAAATCGCAGAAGCCGTGTGATGGCCATGGGTCCGCCTTCCCAGATCCGGTGAAAATCTGGTCACAATAATATCAGGCTTGAGTTTTCTGATCACCCATACGACGTCGGAAAGAATGGTATCCCCATCCCAGATGTTCATAGTCTCCTCAGGGGTTTTGGAATATCCAAAATCATATGCTCTTGAGAAAGCCTGTTCCCCGCCATCGATCTTCCTCGCCTCAAGAAGTTCCTGTGTTCGGATCAATCCCAGCCATTGGAACTTCTCAGGACCGATGAGGTTTTGCCCGCCATCTCCACGGGTCAGGCTGAGATAGGTGGTCTTCATCTTCCTTTCATTGGCGAAATAGGTGATCATACCTGTATTCTCGTCATCAGGGTGGGCAGCGACGTAGAGCACACTTCCCAAAACCTTCAATTTTTCCATTCCCTGCAACAAGGAGGAAGAATTTGAAGCTGAATAAGCTGAAAAGACCGTGCTGACCAACAAGACAGGAAGAACACTCTTGATTAAATTCTTCATAATATCGACGATGGATTTGGAGGAGTACAAAAATTCAAATTAGCGCCTCAAAAATAGTACCGATGGCAAAATTTTGTCGGTCAATGCAAATTGGCTAACATTTTCGCGTTAATATTTGAAATTTTGATTGTTCAAATCAAAACATACACTCAATTTGACCGCTTATATAAAACCTACTCCAAAACTTATCCCAGAATAAATAATGGAGGAAATTTGTGTATCATAAGGAGGAAAATTGGATTCGATCATTAAACTGCGGGGCATCAACAAGTCCTATAAAACAGGGCTGAAATCCCTTCATGTGCTGAAAGATCTGGACATGGACATCAACGAGGGCGAGCTTGTCAGCATCATGGGCTCCTCGGGTTCCGGTAAGTCCACCCTTCTGAATATCATCGGCATCCTTGATTCCTCGGACTCCGGAGAATACACCCTCGGGGGGCATCCGATCAAAAACCTGACAGAAAAAAGGGCAGCACAGTTAAGAAATCAGTTTATCGGGTTTGTATTCCAAAGCTTTAACCTGTTGAGCTTCAAAAACGCGATGGAAAATGTTGCGCTTCCGCTCTATTACCAGAAAGTCGGAAGGAAGAAAAGAAATATGGTCGCCAGGGAGGTCTTGGAGCAAGTGGGACTTGATGATTGGTGGCATCATTTTCCCAATGAATTGTCCGGAGGGCAAAAGCAAAGGATCGCGATCGCCAGAGCGCTGATCACCAAACCCAAGTTGATCCTCGCGGACGAACCAACCGGAGCTCTTGATTCCAAAACATCCCATGAGGTCATGGAATTGCTGAAGAACATGAACTCACAGGGAATGACCATTGTGATCGTAACGCATGAAAATGATATTGCCGCGGAAACCCATAGGGTGATCAGATTGAAAGACGGAGTGATCCAAAAAGAGGAGGAATATGTTTGATCTCGATAAATGGCAGGAGATCATATTCACGATCAGGCAGAATAAGCTGAGAACATTCCTCACCGCGTTTTCGGTGGCCTGGGGAATTTTCATGCTGATGCTGCTTCTGGGTGCGGGTTCAGGACTGCTGAATGGTGTTAAACAGGAATTTGCCGGAGATGCGGTGAACAGTATCTGGGTCTGGAATGGACAAACCACCATGCCTTACAAGGGCATGAAATCCGGAAGGAGGATCAGGTTTCAAAATTCTGATTATGACATGATCAAAAACCAGATCGAAGGCGCCGAACAGATATCAGGAAGGTATTACGTTTGGCAGGAAACCAATGTGAGGTATAAAAAGAAATATTCATCCTTCACAATCTTGGCCTGTCATCCGGGTATGGTCGGGCCGGAAAGCGTGATCATGACCAAGGGAAGATTCATCAATGATACCGATGTAGCCGAAAAAAGAAAGGTTGCCGTGGCAGGAAAATTCGTGGTCGATGCCCTGTTTGCAGATGTGGAGAACCCGGTCGGAGAGCAAATAGAGATCAATCGGATACCTTACACTATCGTGGGCACGTTCGATGATGAAGGCGGAGAAAGAGATGCCAAAAGGCTGTACATCCCGGTGACGACCGCACAACTGGCCTATAACGGGGGGAACAGACTCCATAATCTGGCATTTACCACAGGAGACGCAACGCTGCAAGAAAGTCAGGCCATGCAGGAAAAACTTGTGACCTTGCTCAAAGAGAAGCATATCATCCATCCCGATGACAATCGCGCACTCCGGATGTCAAACAATCAGGAAGAATATCAAAAGGTCGTTGACCTGTTCGCGGGGATCAACCTGTTTATTTGGATGGTCGGGATCGGAACCATTATTGCCGGTGTGGTCGGGATCAGCAATATCATGCTGATCATCGTCAAGGAAAGGACAACAGAGATCGGGGTTAGGAAAGCCATGGGAGCTACGCCGGGCTCCATTATTTCCCTGATCCTTCAGGAATCCGTGGTGATCACCGTACTTGCAGGGTACTTTGGCTTGCTTTTTGGTGTAGGCCTGATCGAATTGATTTCCTGGGCCATGATAGAATTCCAGTTCGAAAACGACTTTTTCCGCAACCCGGAAATCGATTTAAAAACCGCCCTCATCGCGACAGGATTGCTTGTTTTTGCCGGGGGATTAGCAGGTTATATCCCGGCAAGAAAAGCAGCTATGATCAACCCAATTGAAGCCCTAAGAGACGAATAATGTTCGATTACGATAAGTGGCAGGAGATCTTTCACACGGTTCGAAAAAATAAACTTCGAACCGCACTGACCATGTTCGGTGTCTTTTGGGGAATATTCATGCTATTGATCCTGCTGGGGTCAGGAAACGGTCTGAAAAATGGTGTGAGCAGGGACTTCTCGGGAAGGGCCAAGAATTCCATTTTCATGTGGACTCAAAGAACTACCATGCCCTACAAGGGGTTCAAGCCAGGAAGATGGTTTAGGTACAACAATAGTGACGCGATCGCATTGAAGGCGGAAATTCCGGAACTCGCATACCTTGCACCAAAGAACCAGCTGGGTGGTTGGCAGGGTGCAAACAACGTATCAAGAGGAGTAAAAACAGCGGCTTTCGATGTTTATGGTGATTACCCGGATTTCCAATACCTGAAGTACATGACCTTTCCGAAAGGGAGATTCATCAATGATCTGGATATACAAGAGAAGAGGAAGGTCGTCGTAGTCGGGAGACATGCCCTGGACGTCCTCTTTGAGAAAGGAGAAGAACCAATAGGCGAATACCTCAAAATCAACGGGGTGTTCTTCCAGGTCATTGGTGTATTTGAGAGTTTTGCCAGCGGGGATAATAAAATTCAGGAGGAATCAAGCCTGCATGTTCCATTCTCTACTTTTCAAACGGCCTTCAATTATGGCGATAACATCGGCTGGTTTGCCATGGCACCAAAAGAAGGGGTCCCCGCCGAGGTACTGGAGGAAAAAGCAAGAGCACTTTTAATGGAAAGACATAAAATTCATCCCGAAGATGTATCCGCCGTCGGTTCATTTAACATGGGAAAAGAATTTTCAAAAATTCAAGGTTTGTTTATGGGCATCAACATTTTCAACTGGATTGTGGGGATCGGAACACTCCTGGCCGGGGTGATTGGTGTTTCCAACATCATGCTGATCATCGTCAAGGAAAGAACCAAGGAGATCGGAATAAGAAAATCCATCGGAGCCAGTCCCTGGTCTATCATTTCGCTGATCCTTCAGGAATCGATCTTCCTGACCGCGATTGCCGGATATGTCGGATTGCTCCTTGGTGTAGGCTTACTTGAATTGATCAGTACGCTCATCGAAGGAACAGATTCCGGAATGTTTACCAACCCAGAGATCAACCTGGAAGTGGCCGCATGGTCCTTGGTTGTTGTAGTATTTTTCGGAGCTTTGGCCGGCCTTATACCGGCCACCAAGGCTGCGAGTGTTGACCCAATTGAAGCATTAAGAACAGAATGATTAAGAAAATAATGAGACGCGCATTTGGAGTTTTAATGATCCTTTTGCTTTTCGTGAGTTTTTTCGGAGGCGGGTATTATCTCTATCAAAAGTCAGAAGAACCACCGGTGGTTTATGAATCGGACACCCCGTTTTATTCCGATATCATGAACAAGACCGTTGCTACCGGCTCCATAGTTCCAAGGAGGGAAATTGAATTAAAATCTCAGGTTTCCGGTGTGGTGGACGAGATCTTCGTTGAACCGGGTGCCGAAGTCAAGGAAGGAGATCTGATCGCAAGGATCAAGATCATACCTGATGTAGTTGCCCTGAACAATGCCGAAAACAGACTTCAGACAGCCATCATCAATTACAAGAATGCCGAAAAGGAATTGGAGCGACAAAGGGGATTGTATGAGCAAGAAGTGATTTCCGAATTTGATTATAACCAATTCCTCCTCCAGTATAATCTTGCAGACCAGGATGTCGAAGCGGCCGAGAACAATCTTGAACTGGTTAAGGAAGGCGCTTCAAAGAAGACCGGTAGCGGGAATAATTTGGTCAGAGCCACAGCTTCAGGAATGGTGCTGGATGTTCCTGTCAAGGAAGGAAATTTCGTCATAGAGACCAATACTTTCAACGACGGCACAACCATAGCCACAGTGGCAGATATGAGCGATATGATCTTTGAAGGAAAGGTAGATGAATCGGAAGTTGGAAAGATCCGCGAAGGAATGGAACTCAAATTGACTATAGGAGCTCTTGAAGATCAGGTCTTTTATGCCAAGCTCAAATACATTTCACCAAAAGGAGTCGAAGAAGAAGGGGCAATTCAATTTGAAATCAAAGGTGATATTACTTTGAAAGAAGGCACCTTTCTGAGAGCCTCCTACAGTGCAAATGCCGATATCGTTTTGGACAAGAGAGACAGTGTTCTGTCTGTTAAAGAAAAATGGCTGGTATTTGAAGACGGAAAACCTTTCATAGAGGTGAAGATCGGTGAACAGGCATTTGAAAAAAGGGAGATCGAAACCGGCCTGTCCGATGGGATCAACATAGAGATCCTATCCGGTATTGGAAAAGATGAAGAGGTGAAATCCGGCCTGGTTGACGGGTAATCAACCTTTTTATTCTTAAAGAAAAATTAACATAGCATTTTTTGCTAGTTGGTAATAAGGTAAGTTCCTTTGCCCCAACTTGGAGCAGGAGACATTCGGTTTCTTTGAGCTATTGACCCTCATCGGGGCTCTTGGCTTTTTCATTTTCGGAATGAAAGTCATGAGCGAAGGCATTCAAAAGATTGCTGGTAATCGCCTGCGTTCTATCCTCTCCTCGATCACAAACAACCGCCTTTCCGGAATATTTACAGGTTTTGGCATCACCTCACTGATCCAATCGTCATCGGCTACGACGGTAATGCTGGTGAGCTTCGTAAATGCCGGACTGTTGTCATTAAGGCAATCGATCGGTGTGATCATGGGTGCCAACATCGGCACTACTATGACTGCCTGGCTGATCTCGCTTCTGGGCTTTGCGAAATTCAGTATCACCAATTATTCCCTGCCGATCATCGCCATTGCCTTTCCCTTCCTCTTTGCCAAAAAGCAAAAGCAAAAGTACCTGGCGGAATTTTTGATCGGCTTTGCCCTATTGTTTATGGGCTTGGGAGCACTGAAGGCATCGGTCCCGGAACTGAGCGCTGAACAGCTAAGCGAACTGAAGAGTCTGGCCAATATGGGTTTTGTGTCTACTTTGCTGTTTGTCGGAATTGGAACACTGCTCACCGTAATCATTCAATCATCCAGTGCCGCAATGGCGCTCACATTGGCTCTTTGTGCGAATGGATTGCCGGTTGAATTGGGAGCAGCTATTGTATTGGGAGAAAATATAGGGACAACCATAACCGCAAACCTTGCAGCGCTAATTGGAAATACTGCAGCCAAAAGATCAGCAAGAGCTCATTTTATATTCAATGTATTCGGAGTGGTCTGGATGCTCATAGTTTTTAAGCCTTTTCTCCATGGAATTGCAGGAGTTGCCGAAAACCTTGGCTGGTGGGTAAACCCATTCCAAAATCCTTACGATGCCGGAGCGGTAACAAGAACCCTGGCTCTATTCCATACCTGCTTTAATGTGATCAACACCTCCTTATTGGTCTGGTTTGTTCCTCAGATCGAAAGGATCGTTATCAGAATGGTTCCCGAAAAAATAGGACAGGAAAAAACGAGCTTGAAGTTCCTTTCTTTTCAGCTCCTTGATACCCCCGAGCTCGCAATATCCTCTGCAAGAACGGAAATGATGAATTTCATTACGACGGTGCAAAGTATGTCAAAAAGGCTTGGAGATCAGATCTCAAATACAGAGGAGGAAAAATTCGAAAAAGCATTCTTTAGAATAGAAAAGTACGAGACCGAAATCAATATCTACCATAAGGACATTACAAAATTCATGGTGAAGTTGAACCAGCGACCTTTAAGCAAGGAGGTTTCAAGACGAAGCCAAACATTTATTGAGGTATCCAACAACCTGGAAAGCATTGGTGACCTGATCCATACCATTTCCAAGACATTGCAAAAGGAAAGAGAGAACAGAGGCACTAACCCAAAATCGATACAAAAAAATATCCTCGAGTTTATTGAAACGTCAAATTCACAATTAGAGGTGGTCAAAGCTCATTTCGAACCCAGCACTGAAGCCGATGTGGATGAACTACTCCGTTCCTATGAAAAAACAAGAGGAATAGATCTATTCAGCCTGACAGCAGAGATCTACTCGGAACCGGATGATGAAAACAATAGTCTGGAAACGGGAATTGAATCCGCAAGAATGTTGATGTGGGCCGAACAGGTCAATTTCAAGATCGGAAATATCTTAAAGATACTGGCCAAGGATCCTCTTGCGCAAGAGGAAGAATCAGACTGAGACAATCAAGTCGGAAAAAAAAGGATACACTCGGCAATCAAAGACCGGGCAATCATCGATCCCGCTTTTCTTGTATTTCCTTTTGAGCTTGCGCTTTCGCTTTTTCATGCTTTTCGATTGACCATACTTGGGTTTTGGCTTGCATGAGATCAAAACAGGTTGGCCAAACGCGAACAAGGCCACCAAGATCAGCACCCAGAACTTTTTAAGACCCTGGGTCATTGATAATTAGGCGTGAGATTTACGGGCTGGTATTCCAGCGAGTGGTAGGTAAAAAAACTTGTCTTTCCTGCCTCGGTTTCGATCTTTAGCTCTACACCCATGGGATCCATTTCAATCTTCTTCGAACCCGTTTTAAAACGGATGGAATTCTCTCCGGCAGGAAGCGTCAAGCGTGCATATTCTATGCTGTGGGGAAGGGTTTGCCAGTTTCTGGTATCGGCCTGTTCCGAAGCATAACTGTAAATGGCCATGGCCAGTGCAGCTCCTTGATTATCATTTTCTCTAAGAGCGTGTTCCGCGGCCTTTTTTAACGCCACACGTAGTATAGCCTGTCCCATTTCCAGAAGCATCCTTTGCTCAAGTAATTTGAAGGATATCTGGTTGATGGTTTCCGCTTTCTCAAATTGAGCTTCCTGAGATCCATAAGAAATCGAGGCGGTTTGATGGATCTGTTTTCTTTCCACATACTTGGGAAAAGCGATCTTAAATGTTCTCATGTCGTTCAGTGAGTTGAACTCGTCATCATTGACCCGAAAAGGAAATACGAAACCGTATTCATCATTACGGAAATAAACCAAGTCCCTCCTGCCCGGAGCGGGAACAATGATAAAGGCAATTTCCCAGGAGTCCTTAACCGGCCCGAGACCATTATGCCAAAACATCACCACCTGGGACGAATCCTTTGGAAATGGTTTGGGAGCATCCATGTCAAACTTCTTTTCATAATAGCTGACCTCGTTCCTGAATCCCATTTGTCTCGCGGTTCTCAAAAGGTCCTTCTTCAGTTGAACGGGTACTCTATAATTGAAGAACTCCCTGTACTCCGTATCATAGATCTCAACCGCATTTCTATAAGCGATGAAAGCATTGTTGATATCTCCCTGGGCATCATAGATCAGTCCCATCAGAAGATGAACAAAGGCATCCTTATCGAACTTCTTTTCAGAGCTGTATTTATCATCGAGTTGATTCAGGAGGATCTCCATTCTTCGAACTTCAACCATCGCCTCTTCCAGCCTTCCCATTTTCATGAAGTTGAGCGCCTTGTAATAAAGAACATAAAGGTGCTCATGATCTTCTCCAAGGTATAGGGTGGCGGCCGCATTGACCAGGTAGGTTGCCACTACATCACCCCCACTTTTTCGTTCATCCTCATGAAAGACATAGGCTTTTTCAAACCACTCATTGCTCTCGTCATAGTTCCCCAGAAGAGAATTGACAGTCCCAAGATTGACATAGTGAAGGAAACGCTCTTTTCTCTCCTCAGCCTTGGTATCCTTTTCCAGAACACCCTTTGCTTTTTCCAATTCGCCCGCTTCGAAAGCCTGATTGAATTCCAGGTTTCGTTGATAATAGGACATGCATGAGGCAAAAAGAAAAGGGCTAATAAGAACGAATCCTAAAAGCCTCTTAACCCTAAAAACCATTCAGCGGATTAATTCTTGATGTACTTCTTGATCTCCTTGTCGCCGATCCAAACCTTTTCATTGGTCTCAAGACTGGATAGTTCAAGGTTAACCTTGTAATTGACAACCTTTTCCTTTTTATAACTGTCGGTTATGGATGTCATTACACCAAAAAGCATAAAATCAGCGCCAAGTTCCTGTCCCCATTTTTTGGCTGTTTCCTCGCTGGCAAACTCGTTCTGTTCGGCTCTCTCCTGGCGGAGTTTTTCTCTGAATTCCGGATCCTGTACTACCCTTACTCTTCCCGAATTGATAAACTCCCTTTCAAGATCCTTAACAAAAGTCTCCGGATCGATATGTTCAGAGGTTTTGTTGGCTACATAACCCACGATGATAACGGGTTTTTTACCGGTTGATGAGGTGTGATCCTGACTCCAAGGTCTGCTTAATGCATCGGATATCATGGTTTGGGCCACCTGCTTTGAATCCGTATCATTCCACCTTCCGGAAAGATCAATCTGAGTATCAGGGCTAACTCTTGTCACGGACCTTTTACAGGAAAAAGCGACAAGCAAGGCTGGAAGCAATAAAAGTAACAGTGATTTTTTCATCGATTTGAATTGATTTAACAGGCTTAAAATTACCAAGTTTTATGCCAATTACAGCCAGAAGTCAAAATAGTTCAAAATTTAAATATGGCCCTAATGTTGAGAAAGCGCTGGGACAAATTATTCGGAACGGCGTAATAGTTCCCACTGACATCCTGTATCCATAAATAAGAGATCACATTGTTGGCTGCTATGAGGTTTAAAATTTCCGCACCTAGCCATATGGATTTAATGCCGGGTTTTTCCACATAAGAGGGTTTCAAAATGAAGATCTTGGAAAAGCCAACATCCACTCTGCGATAATCGGCGCCCTGGAAGGATTGCCTCAACTCTAGATTGCCGGGAGGACCGAAGGGAAAGCCGGAGGAATAAACCAGATTCAGATACATTCTGACACTTGCATTTCCAGGAAGATGGTCTTGAAAAAAGATGGCAAAATTCACTCGCTGATCTGAAGGCCTTCTGATCCATCCCCTTCCATCTCCTTCGACATTTTCCCTGGCCGTAAGAATTCCAAGGCTAAACCATGACTCTGCACCCTTGATAAATTCTCCACCAACGCGAAAATCCAGACCCGCATGATAGGCTTCTGCCGAGTTCTCACCATAGTACCGGATCCTCACATTATCGATATCATAAGGAATGACATCTCTCAAAACCTTGAAATATGCCTCTGAAGTAAAATGGAAAGGCCTTCCCCATGCCTTGAATTTAAGGTCCGTGCCTCCGATGAAGTGATAGGATTTCTGCGCTCTAATATTCGGATTGACCAGGCCATCGTAGCCCCGCATTTCACGATAAAATGGCGGCTGGTTATAGGCACCGGCAGCTAATCGAACGACTACATCCCTTTTTACACCCGAGGCCCAGGAATATTGAATTCTGGGGCTCACAAGCAATTCATCGCTAAAGGACCAGTAGTTGGTTCGCACACCGTAAGTAAGGGTATGGTTTTTCGAAAAATTGATCCCATGCTGTGCATAGGCCTCAATTCGATATGTAGCAATATCATTTTTGGATTTCACCCTGTCGGTAATGGTTACGAAATCCGCAGAATCGATAAAGGAGTATTCATTGAGCTTGTCATTGATATTCTCAAAGGTGTAGCGGGCACCGAATTCAATCGTCTGGTTTTTCCTGATCTTCCAAAAATTTCGCAGCAAGCCCGTATAAAACCAGGCCTGAAGGGAATTCCGGGCATACCTGTAGAGCGTACCAACACCCCTCTCGGTTACGCATTCGTTAAAGCTGTTGGTACCTATGCTGGTGTTGACATCACAAAGTCGATAGCCGGCCTCGAGGTCAGAGTTTTCCATTTCCCTTGTGAGCACAAGAGATTGATTGAAAACGCTTTTGAACTTCTTTGAGAATTCATGGCTCAGCACCACCCCGGTTTGGTAGGTGTCATACCGCATTTCCTCCGTTCCCTGAAACGCAACAAAAAGTCTCAGTACATTGGACAATGTTCCGAAGCTCGTCTCTCTGGATTGAGGAAAAACCTGAAAACGGTTTCGAGCATACCCGTTGAACCAACTGATCTTCGTTCTTCCATCGGGATAGAGTGTATCGTCCTTGGAGATCTGGTAAGTGATGTAGGATTGAATATCGGTATATCTTGGGAAGTACTCACCCTGTGTAGGCAATGTGTTCAACAAAAACTCCATTCTCCTGTGGCGTATTCCGGTAACATGCGATAGCCTTTTGTTCTTGGATGCTCCTTCCACATGCGCGCTCCCTCCCAATAGGCCGACCGACAGGGATCCGCCGAATTTCTTGGGCTCCTTATAGTTTACAGCCAATACCGAGCTTAGTTTATCTCCATATCTTGGCTGCCATCCACCGGCTGAAAAATTTACCGAGGATGCCATATCCAGATTCACAAATGTCATCCCCTCCTGCTGGCCGGATCTCACAAGGAAGGGCCGGTAAATCAAAATATCATTCACGTAGATCAGGTTTTCATCGTAATTCCCCCCCCTGACCCTGTATTGGGTTGAAAGCTCACTTGACTGGGACACTCCCGGAAGTGTAGCCAGTATCCTTGAAACATCCTGATCGGCACTGGGGAAGGTCTCTGCGACCTTAGGATTGATCGCCGTCACCGAGGCCTCCATGCGCACATCCTCCTGTAGATCGGCTACGACCTCTACCTGCTCCAATTCCTTGTTCTGCAAATCCATTACAATCTCCTTGAATAACGAGTCTCCGGCATTGAGGGAAATGGTAAACGCTTTGGATTCCATTCCGACGAAGGTGCATTTGAATAGGATGTCAGCGCCCGCCGACGTTTTGAAGACAAATGAACCATCCTTTTTGGAGCTCACTCCTTCCTGTAAATCCTCACGCGCGATATTGGCAAATTCAATAGGATTCCCTTTTCCATCCTTTACATAGCCGTACAACACGGCTTTGTTTTGGGCGGAGGCAAACCGGATCTGCACCAGGGTAATGCAGATCATCAAAAACAGAAAATATCTAATTGGTGGGAGCTTCAAGCCAGTTTTTGGCCTCTTTTTATATTCTTAAGGTCTTTGATGGTCGCGATCGGATCCTGAGATCCAAAAATCGCTGATCCTGCGACGAGTACATTGGCGCCAGCATCGACCAGGCCTTGTGCATTTTTTGGACCCACCCCTCCATCTACTTCCAAATAGCATTTTGGATTTAACTCATCTATCATTTTTCCCAACTGATCGATCTTTTTAACGGATTCCGGAATGAAAGATTGCCCACCAAATCCAGGGTTTACAGACATGATCAAAACAAGGTCAAGATCGCAAAGCACATGTCGAACCATATCTACGGGCGTATGAGGGTTCAATACAACCCCCGCCATCACACCCTCATTTTTGATCTCTTGAATTGTACGATGCAGGTGGGTGCATGCTTCTGCCTGTACCGAAATCAGATTCGCCCCGGCCTTAACAAATTCCCTGGTGTACCTCTCGGGCCTTTCGATCATCAAATGCACATCCAGGGGTTTTTGAGCCTTGCTAGCAATCGCCTCAATAATTGGAAAACCGAAGGAAATATTGGGAACGAAATTCCCATCCATGATGTCAAGATGGAACCAATCCGCATCGCTTTTATTCACCAATTCGACATCCTCCTCGAGCCTCAGA
>JANQHS010000210.1 GCA_028282565.1 Cytophagales bacterium
AGTCAATTGAGGAGCAAGGCGAAATAGGTCGGTTCCTTTTATGAAGCCCTTTCTCTCGCTACACTAGCAAAGTATTAACTATATTTCGTAGCGAAGCAATAGTTGTATCCACTATGAAATCCCTTTCTGCAATTGTTCTTTTTAGGCTGATAATGATCTCCAATACCTCCTTTGGACAATCCCTGGTGGTCACCGCCGGAGGTGATGCTATGGGAACGGGAAGCGCAAGTTTTACCATCGGGCAGGTATTCTACGAATCCCTGATCGGTTCCAATGGATCTGTTGTTCCCGGTGCACAACAACCCCGGGAAATATCCCTGACGCCGATCTCAGGATTGATGCCCTATTCAGCTCTGAACGTATACCCAAACCCGGTTTCCCAAAGGCTGTTTTTTGAATGGAATGGGCAGGCCTATTCTAAGCTCCGGGGCAAGATCTACGATATTGACGGGCAAATGATCATGGAATTCTCTCTTGAGGAAGAAAACTTCTTCCTGGATCTTGAGGAACTGACTCCGAGGCTTTATCATCTCATGATCTATGATGGAGATGAAGAGTTATGGTCCTATAGAATTGTCAAGAACTGATTTTTGATGAAAAAACTCATTGAATTTTAACCAAAACCAACATCCGTGAAACCCTACCTTATACTTCTCGCGTTTTGCATTTCGATTCCTGCCTTTTCCCAGGCTCCTGAGCTGATCAGTTATCAGGCCGTGATCAGGAATGCCAGCAATAACCTGGTCACCAATTCCAATATAGGAATGCAGATCAGCATATTGCAGGGCTCTTCCTCAGGTTCCGCAGTCTATATCGAAACTCAGGTTCCCATCAGCAATGCAAACGGATTGGTTTCCATCAGGATCGGCGCTGGCACGGTGGTGGCCGGAAGCTTCTCTTCCATTGACTGGAGCGATGGGCCTTATTTCGTAAAAACCGACATAGACCCCAATGGTGGCACGGTCTATTCGATCACCGGCACTACGCAGTTGCTCAGCGTCCCCTATGCCCTTCATGCC
>JANQHS010000219.1 GCA_028282565.1 Cytophagales bacterium
ACCAGCATATCCGTATCTCCATCCTTGAATTGAAGTTTGTCCAGCAAGAGATCGAGCAGGATCTCAGCCGGATTTCCGTTGACTCTTTTGATCGGCCGGTCTGATAGAAGCCCTGTCCAGAGCAGCTTGTTGTGTAGTTCGCCTCCGGGTTCGATCTTCAGAGTTTCGGCCAGGGAGGTTTCAAGATCCTGACCATGATCCTTGAGGTAGGAGGCCACCCATTGGCGATAGGTCATTCGCTCGCTTCCTTCTATATGGTAGTTGTTGGCTGTCAGACCTAATCGGATCAAGGTATCCCAGGCCTCAATGAAACCCGGGTAACGCAATGTGGCCCGGATGATGGTCGGAATGCCATCAAGACCGTATTTCTTTCTGTAGACAACAGAATCCCGGTTCTCGTAAGCCTCCAGGGGGCCGAGGTCGGGTATATCTATTGTTTCCGGGTTGCTGAACAGGCGATGATAGGGGGTGCATCGAAGTTCTCCCTTTTCATAAAAACATGCTCCCGCGCTTCCGGCCAGGATCACGTTCATGGGGCTCCAGGTGAACTTATAGCCCCAGGGATTGTCGTTGCTTTCGGGAGCGATCAGGCTTCCGCAATAAGATGCAAAGGAGAGCAGTTCTCCTCCCTTCTCTCGGATAAGATCAATGGAGCGCATGCCGTTCATATGATCTATACCCGGATCTGCACCGAGTTCGTTGAGGAAGGTTAGGCCTTCTTTCCTGGCTTCCTCACTCATATCAATCATTTCCTGGCTGGCATAGGAGGCTGTGACCACATGGGCCCGATGCCGCAAGGCGATTTTTGCAGCAGCTGCATGCATGCCGGGAGGAAGCAGCGAAATGACAATGTCCGCATCCCTGATATACCTCTCCATGAGTTCGTCGTCATAACAATCAAAATAGACGGCCTTGCCTCTGGGATGACCTCCGATCTTCTTTTCGGCCGTTTCTATCGAAATATCTCCGACGATGACTTCCCAACCATATTCTTCGGCATGTTCCAGCATATAGGCGATGAGGTCGGTGGCGGACATTCCGGCACCGCAGATAAGTACTTTTTTCATAGGGGGGCTATTGATCAAGCGGGGTCGAATTAGGTGAATATGATCAGAACAAACAAGGCTTCCGCTCAGTAAAAAGCCTGCATTTCTGCAGTAAGCCTGAAGCGATCATGGCTCATATTCGGGATTCAGGCATAAGCCTTCTTTAAATTCAAAAAGGGTTTTTCGATCATCAAATATGAGAAAGAAGCACTTGCGAAAACCATGATGATATTCATAGGATAAATGCTGAGGAACTTGTAATCCATCCAGAGGCCTGTACTGCCCAGAAAGAGTTGTTGCCAGATATACAAACTGTATGAGAGCTTACCAATGATCCTCAATGGCTTCGTTTCGAAGAGAACCCCCAGCCTGGAATCCGGGAACAATAAGAAGAACAAAAGGATGTAGAGATTGGAAAAGAGAATAAGGTTGCCAAATGCCAGTATATGCAGCACGGAATAATATTCTACCCTTGAGGAAATAACCAGAATCGCCAAGGCCAGGATCAGTCCCCAATATCTATATGGATAGATCCTTTTGCGCAAGATGTCCTTAAGTGCTGTGAAATTCAATGCCAGCAGGCCCCCGTAGAAGAGAAAGTCAAAATGCATGAAAAACACCCCACCTGTTATTCTGGAGACATCCGGAAAGGAATAGTTCAACACTCTGAAAAAGGAGCAGGACAAGGTCAAAACAATCATGGTTTTGAGAAGGCTACTTTGTTGTATCCACTTCAACTTCTTAAGAATGAACGGGTACAATATATAGAACTGTTCCTCAACCGAAAGCGACCAGGAATGCTTCAAGAACCATGATGTAGGGAAGATCTGCACGTTCTGATAGACCACCAAATTCTGGATGTAGAGAAATCCAAAAAGTATGGCCTCGGTTTGAACCTTGATGACCGACAGGTGGGAAAGTACCAGTAAGACAAGAAGGTAGAAATAGAAAGCCGGAAAGATCCTCAATAGCCTACGCATAAAGAACTTCCCGAAATCGATCTTTCCCTTCTTTTCCAACTCCCTGTTGAGAATGGTGGTGATCAGAAAACCACTGATCAGGAAGAACAAACGGACACCGACCGCGCCTGCATGCCAGAAATCGAAAAGGAATTTGAACCAGGGAGGATTCCCAGTGATGATCAAATGTGAGAAGATCACCAGGAGTATGGCAAAGGCCCTAAGGCCATCCAGGCAGGGTATGTATCTGATATTCAAAGGCGATGGTTTTCCGGGTTCCTCATTCGCAGTTTTTTGAGTTCATGACGAGCTGTGCTTAATGCTTTCCCTGGATCTTCCGGTAAAAAACCGGCAATTAAAGGCTTTAATGGGTTAAGTGATTCCTATAGAGGCTTAATATGGAGCGTTAATCAATAAATATTGTTTATGAATTTATTAAAAATATTAAATATTTATTTATGACCTTTTCTACTCATTTTTGCCCGCAGTAAAGGAAACCAAAAGTTTATGAGCACAAAGGTATTGAGCGAGCACCTTGCGAAGAGGGACAACCACATACCGGTAAAAATTGCGGTTGCCAAAGGTGACGGCATCGGTCCTGAGATCATGGGAGCAACCTTGCGGATACTCAAGGCTGCGGGCGCCAATATTGAACCCGAGTTCATTGACCTGGGAGAAAAGGTCTATCTGTCTGGCAATACCTCCGGCATAGATTCCGAAGCGTGGGATATGATCAGCAACAACAAGGTCATTCTCAAAGCGCCCATTACCACACCTCAGGGAAAGGGCTACAAAAGCTTAAATGTTACATTGAGAAAATCACTTGGGCTTTTTGCCAATGTGAGGCCGGTTGAGGCTCTCAGCCCTTACGTTCCCAGCCATTTTCCAAAAATGGATGTGGTGATCATTCGTGAAAATGAAGAAGATCTTTATGCGGGCATTGAGCATCGCCAGACACAGGATGTGTA
The DNA here is from genome assembly GCA_028282565.1 of Cytophagales bacterium. Taxonomy (GTDB): domain Bacteria; phylum Bacteroidota; class Bacteroidia; order Cytophagales; family CCMP332; genus JANQHS01. Next base: position 2,974 of record JANQHS010000219.1, read on the forward strand.
TCAATGTCTGAAACTCATCACCCGCCCGGGTTGTGAGCGCATAGTTCGCTATGCCTTTGAGTATGCCAAAGCCTACGGAAGAAAGAAAGTGACCTGCATGGTCAAGGATAACATCATGAAGGTCACCGATGGCCTTTTTCATCAGGTATTTGATGAGATCGCCTTATCCTATCCGGAAATCGAAAATGAAACGCAGATCATCGATATAGGCTCAGCGCGTCTGGCCAACAATCCGGAAAACTATGATGTGATCGTCACAGCAAATCTCTATGGCGATATCATCTCCGACATTGCCGCGGAGATCGGTGGATCCGTAGGAATGTGTGGTTCGGCCAATATCGGAAAGAATGTTTCCATGTTTGAAGCGATCCATGGTTCCGCTCCGGATATTGCCGGCAAGGGGATTGCCAATCCTTCAGGTCTGATCAATGCCGCGGTCTCCATGCTCGCCCATATAGGCCAGACTGATATCGGTGACAAGGTCAAGAATGCATGGTTGGCAACGATAGAGCAGGGTTATCATACCAGTGACATTTACAAACAAGGTTCCAGTTTGCAAAAAGTGGGAACACAGGATTTTGCAGACCGGGTTATCTGGAATCTCGGCCAGGAACCAAACAGACTGCCAAAGAGCAACCTGTCATTAGGTAAGGGAAGTATACAGATTCCCGATTATGTACGTAAACCGGAGCAAAAAGAATTGGTTGGGGTCGATGTTTTTCTCGAATGGTGGCGCAATGATCCCATGGAATTGGGGGATGCGCTTTCCAAACTTGATGTCTATCGACTCAAGTTGAAGATGATCACCAACCGCGGGGTAAAGGTTTATCCCGAAGGATTAAAAGAAACCTATTGCACCGACCATTGGCGATGTCGATTCGTTGGGGTGGATGCAAATATTGTTTCTGAAGAACCGAATTACGCACCTGTGGATTTTGAGCAGGTGGTTGCATTGCTGTCCAAACTATCTCATCTGGGTTTCGATGTTATCAAAACAGAGAACCTGTATGAGTTCGACGGGAAGCGCGGCTTTTCCCTTGGACAGGGTGAATAGAAGAGTAGTAACAGCAGAGTAGTTTTCTAGAAAGCGCATCGGCCTTTGGTGGGTGCGTTTTCTTCACATCATTTTTTTCATAGCTAAGGTTTAAATGCCCCTGGTCTTCCGGGGGCCTTTTTGATTCTCCTTAAAGCAATGCTATGGACAGGATCTTAAGAAATGCCAGAATGGTTTGGTAACAAGAATCAGTAGATCAGGGATGAAAATTCTTTGTCCTTTAGTCCTTACACCTTTCGAGTCCGTTTCTCCTCTCCAATTCCTTTTCGTAGTCGACATCATTAAATGGTGCAACCTCCTCAGTACTTAAGTCGTTTTTCATTCCCAAATAGATTATTCCATCGGTTTGCTCAGCAAGCTTAGCATCCTTTATAAAAGGTGAGCCTACCTTCAAATTACCAAGCCATGGATCTTTTGTGGTGATCACAGTTCTCTTAAGTACCTCCTTCAATTTTTCATTCGGGAATGAAGATGATGATAGAATATTCAGAAGGTACAGTTCCGTGCTGCTTTCTTTCTTCAACGCTGTTATTGGATTTTGCAGGTTTCTTTCCTTCATCGAAGCCGTTCTTTGCTTATTGAAGTGAGAGTTGCCCATGATGATCAATCCCTTTTTTGAGTCGTTCAGAATATACTTTCTTACGATATCCGTGTAATACTCATCTCTGCTTCCCAGGTATTTGTAAAACTCTTCCAGGCAATTCACCTTGTTCCAGTCAATATCAGGATCCGCAGCGATCGCCCTGATCTTATGGTCTGAAACCAGGTTTTGGCTCCTTATCGCTTCCAGCAATCTGATCATACCTGTATTGTCACTTCCATTGAGCATGCAGCTTGTATGATCTCTCCAGAGTTTGTAAAGTGTTTCCTTCTCCACCTCTTTTCCATCGATGTAATCATCGAGTACAGGTTGGAAAAGCTGATTGCCCATTTCCAGTACAATGACGTTGACTTTTTTTCTGAACTCCTTATTCCCAAGCAGTTCAATATAGAAATCCGTTACTTCAACCTTGTCATGGGTTTCGCCTATGGCAACAATGTTATGCGAGTCGAACTGGCTTGTAATGTGTTCAATGGCTTCATGGATATGATCAGGGTTTGGTTGGGCTGTTGCGTGGAGTGACAGACACAACAGGATCTTAAATAGTACGTTTTTCATATTACTCGTCCTTATTCCATTGACTCCTATTGATCAGTAGCAGTCTTTGGTCCGGGTCGATGATGATCTTTTCCAAGGGATTGTTTGTCATTGCATTGAGTTCCTGGATCTTCTCCGAACCGTTTACTTTGTATCGTTTTCTTTCACCTCCTTCCTCAACCACTTCTACTTCGAGGAAAGAGATATCCGCGGAACCGAGCTTTTCGACAATGATGTGGTTTTCGTAAATGTTACCCTTGAGGTTAGTAAGAACCGTATCTATTTGATACTCCAGATATCGATTGGTATGAAACCATGTTTGAAAGAAGTCCTCTAGATTCTTTCCGCTGATGGTCTGGCAGTCCCTTTGAAACATTTCCAGTGTAACGTTGATTCCCTTGTAGCTATTGAGGCAGTGTTTGAATATTTCGAAGAACACTTCCTCTCCGATCTCATAAGCAAGCATTTGCAGGACAAAGAAGGACTTATCATGCTTGATCGAATTGTTCCAGTCAAAACCCTGCTTATCCAATGTGTCTACGGTTTGCATGATCGTTGTATTGTAGCCCTTTTTCATTGCACGTAGATATGAATTGCTAAATGATTCACTATGATCAAAATCCGGGATGTTCTTCAAGGCATAGAGTCTGTCGGTATGAATTCCCATTCCAATACCAAACCATTGGGGATAATCTATGGGTTCTAATACATAATTATAGCCCCAGTATTGATGACCGATCTCATGGGACATGATCCAATGACCATGCGTTTCAGCTTCCTCTTTCATTTCATCGATGCCTCTGTGAATACCAACCACGTTGGGACATACAGGCCAGCCTCCATAGGGTTTGGGATATCCGGGTATTATTGTCAGTACGGGTTGTGGGTAAAAACCCAAGGTGTCGATATAAAAATCCACTATTCTTTTTGAGTGGTCCAAAAGCTTTTCACCCCATTTTTCATCATTCTCGAAATAGAAAGACCTGATCAGAATACCGCTCGAAGAGTATCCTTCCTTTAGGATGACGTCCTTGATCAGGATAAAACCATACCAAGGAACAGAATTGATTTCCGTAGCAATTTTTAATTGGTTATTCAGGGTATCTGTTTTTTTGATCTCTCCGGTGCAGGCCAGACTGAATTCCTTCGGTATCGTCAGCTCTACCTTGTAATCCGAATGGACCTGGTAATGGGGTCTGAATTTTCCATTCTCAAAGTGTTGAACGTATGGAAGATCTTCGGAATAGAAAAGCATTCTTTCCCTGAAGAGATCATTGGCCGTGGTTTTGAATGCAATATTCAAATTGAATTTTTCCTCGGCTCGGACCGGCTCGGATAGCTTTACAATGAATCCTTGGAAACCATGGATCTCTACGGATGAATAGCGGAACTCTTGAGTTTTTCCTTTGTAAGAAATACTCTTGATCAGGGTTTGTGCACTGTCGAGTTTGAAGTTGAATGGGATCTCTCCTATAGGGGAATCCGAAGTATTATACCATTCAAGCTGCATTAGGGCATCTAATGTGTAATCTGTTGTATCGAGTATGGCGCTGATATGATAAGCTGAGAGCTTGTTCTGTTCTTGTGGTTCAACGGATCGAAACAAGAAGAGGAATAAGATGATCAGGCCTGACAGTATTGCCACAAGTCCCAGTAGTCGCCCTGTATTTATTTTCATGTTGGTCCTAATTAATTATGAAATTCTCAGTTTGATCCTAATTTCATCATCGCATTTTATCGGATCATAAATTCTACGCCCGATATCTATAAAGCATTAGCCGCTAATCTTATTGCATGGTCGTATTATTGTTGGACTGCTGAGATATCTTGGCCAGCATTTTTGTTGCATTTGTATTCTCCGGATTCAGTTCCAAAGATTTTTCGTAGTACTTGATGGCATTTTCGTTATCACCCAAAAGCATGTAGCCTTCAGCCAGACTATCCCAGACATTTGCGCTGGTGGGATACAATTCTGTATTGATCTTGAAGAATATCAATGCGATATCAACCTTATTGTTGTTGATCTGTGCATAACCCCTGTTATTGATGCTTGACTCCTTGACTATATAGCTTCCGGGAATCTTATCCCTCAATTCTTGATAGGCGATCAATGCTTCTTCATATTTCTCCTCAAGAACCAACTCATGGGGTAATTTCCCGCTGATCTTTTCAAACATGATCTCCGAAGACGCCTCGTTTCCCTTTGAGTATTCGATCTTCACCGCGCTATCGGTTTCTAAGAAGGTCAGCTTACCGGATATTTCGTCGGAGATGAATGAATTCGAACCTACATAGGTGAGTTTGTTCTTGCGACCTTCAAAGAACTTTGGTATGTACAGCCTTCCATTTTTCTCCTTGATCTCGAAAAGCTCACCAAAAGTGAGGTCCTGATAGCGACCCTGAATTTTTTGGATCAACGATTCGGGAAGCTCGCGTTTATCTGTAGTATCGAGTGATAGTTTCCAATCATGGGCTATGAGAATGCTCTCCCTCACTTGATCGATGATGGGGATTCGAATGGAATTTGGCCCGTTCCCAAAGAAAACCACTCCTTTTCCGTTTTCCATTGTGGCATATATATGCCCCCCGATTCCTGTATTTGCTCCGCCATGAGAAAACCAGTCCCGGTTTCCATAAGCATATCTTCGTTCCCAACCCAAACTCCATCCTCGCATGATCTTAAGTGTTACGATGTCCGTGATCCTTTTTGCGACCTTTTCTGATATGACTTTTGACTCTTTCCCGTTTAGGGCTTTTTGAATATCGATCAGGAGAATCGCCATATCCGTCGGTGTGGACCAAAGGCCGGAGGCAGAAACCTGGGGAGTGATTGGGATTCCGGTCCGGATAATGTTGCCCTTTTGGTCATGGGCTTTTGCAACATTTTCAAGAAACCCTTCTTCATTCGGCTGCTTCATGGTTGTATTTTGAAGGCCTAAAGGTGTAAAAAGGTAATCTTCGGCCAGGTCGGCCAGTGGTTTTTGCAGATGATCCTCCAGGGCCATCATGGCAATGGTATAGCCACCGCCGCTATAGCGCCAATTCGATCCGGGCTTAAATACTATTTTGATTTCTTCATTGTTGTAAGCAGGTAACTTTCCCTGAACGGATTCCAGGATGCTTGGAATTCTATCACCTTCATAGAAATCTGTAAATCCATGTTGGGTTGTTCCGGCTGTATGGCTCAAGAGATGCTCCAAAGTGACCTCCTGATCTTTGGTATAGTCGTTCTCCGGAATTTTCCATCTCTTGAGATAGTCGTTCACCGGAACGGTCAGGTCGATCAGGCCTTTCTCTTCGAGTATCGCAAATAGGGTGGCTGTAATCGGTTTTGCGATCGAAGCAGTAGAGAATGCAGTGTTAACATCCAGAGGGAGGCTATCGCTTTTGACACCCCATGTTTCTGACCAGATAATCTCATAATTTTCGAAAACCGCAACACTCAGGCCTTTAAGGCCTTTTTGATCCATGAGATCTTGAATGGTAATAAAAGCACCATTTTCAATAGGTATCCTGGATATGGAATTGAGCTTTCTTAAAGAATAGTCCTGATTTTCATCGCCGCTGCAAGCAATACCCAACGCAAGGTAGATGAGCAGTACTCCAATTTTATTTGCCATATGATGATTATTTTGTTTTGTATATAGGCGAATTGAAGTTAGATGGCATTCCTGGTATCGAGAAGTCTATTTATGCGAGTGGTTGGATCCTTAAAGAGTCTGGATACAGGTATGATCCCGTTTTGCGCTCAAGTATTTGGAATCAAATGGCAATTGTTAATGGAGGAGTGTGTTGCAGTCAGGCAAACAGGAAAAGAGGGAGGGAAGAGAAGGAAGCCTCCTCAAAGAGAAGGCCTTCCCTTGATTGAAGCAACATAAACAGTACTACTCCTTGATTAATCTAATTGTTGCATCATCAATCCCTAAGAAATATAAAGCGTTTGGTAAGTCAGAAATATCTATTGACATTTGATTTTGTCCATCGTCAAATGAGTAAGTTCTCAGAAGCTTACCCCTGATATCCGTTAATGTAATTTCCCCTTCGGCTGTTTGATCCCTTTCGATCATAACCAAATCCGAGGTAGGGTTAGGCCATACTTTTACCTTGCTGTTTTGATCCATTGTTAAGGACAATGGTGCGGTAGCGCCAGGGGTGATCTTGCGAAAAGTAGAGGTAAAAGTGAACGTTGGAAAACGAACTCCCAGACCGACATATGCTGTGGTATCCAGTACAAAAGCCGAAGACCAGGAGGTGAATTCTGTGGGAAAGGGCTCAATGGGCGACCATGAGTCGGTTGTTGGATCGTATTCGCGGAAGTCTTGGTAACCAACCGAGTAGCCACTCATTCCGCCTCCGATATACCCTTTTCCGTTTACCGCAAAGCCTACGGCTGCCTGCCTTGCAGGACCTGGGACATTCTTCTTTTTTGACCAATTCTTTGTGGCTCCGTCGAATTCCCAAAAAGCCTTTGATTCTCCGGATCCGGGGCTACCGGTGCCCACATAGGCCTTGTCTCCTATGGTAAAGGCTACAGGGAAAATTACATTACCAAAGGGAAGAAACGGCATTGCCGTCCAGGTATCCGAAACAGGATCGTATTCCCAGAAGTCCGCTTTGACGCCGGTACCATTAAAGCCAGCGCCTACATATGCCTTGCCATTCAGGGCGAATCCAAATCCTCCATCTGTAGGCCCTCCTCCATACGGGGATTTCTCGGTCCAGGTATCTGTGGCTGGGTCATACATTTGCACCCTATCCGTTACGTCAAAACCGCTTGTGGTATCACCTCCAACGATATAGGCTTTATTATCGATCGTGAAGCCAATGGCCCAGGCCAGAACTCCGTTCACCGGAATGCTTTGTTTCTCTGTCCAAGTATCATTGGCCTGATCATATTCCCATACCTCCTTGTTGTTTACACCTCCAAAAATGTATGCTTTTCCATCTACGACCAAAGCGGTGGCCGCGTCGGTCGAACCTCCGGTGAAGTTGCCTATGGAGCTCCATGACTGGGAAAGTGAAGTGAAAGGTAGAAGTCCTAATGCCAATATCAGGCAAAAGGAACATATAGTTCTATGCATTTGAAAAACGAGAAATTTGTTAGTTGACAAATGTATCC
>JANQHS010000230.1 GCA_028282565.1 Cytophagales bacterium
TCCCGCATCGATGCGGCTGAGTATCCCTTTCTGTCAAACAGGAGGGTGGCGCTTTTGAGGATCTCGTCCTTTCTGGAAAGTGGTGCTGCTATTTCCACGATTCAAAAATAAGCAACCTAACGTTTGTTAGCAAGTATTTTGCCACGAAATAATCTCCATGGGCTGTCTTCCATCTTTGAAAGCTACCTTTGCCATGTGGCATTACAGGAATACTATAAAAACAGCAAAACCTTCATCGATCGGGTACAGATCGTTTTCAATGGCCTCGTCGGGACAAGCATCCTGATATTCGCAGGGGGCTTTTTCTATTATGCCAATGAACAGGAGCCGGGTGTCCCGTTCTTCGAGAACAGTCTGGTACTGACGACTTCCGCTGGTATTCTTCTCATGGCTTTACCCCTTCTGATGTTCTTAATAAGAAGAAACTACAGAGTTAAACTCGAGGATCTTGACCCTCATCGGCAGTTGCCTGACAGAATGGTCTCTTATTTCTTTCTGAGCAAAAGGTTGTGGATAAGTGATTTTCTTCTCGTTCTTATTCCGGTGTTTTTTTATGTTGTATCGGGTTGGTATGTCTTCACCGGGATCTATGGGATATGCCTGGTGCTGTTTACATTGGAAAGGCCCACAGGGAACAGGATCATGCAGTTATTGAAAATGTCGGATGAAGAAAGGGAGAGGTTTTATTCCCGGGAGGATCTTTTTTGATTCTTTAGTTCTTCTTTGAGTTCTTCTTCGAAATTGGTGCTCAGTGTGGAATTTTTGAAGAGCTCGTACATATGCTCAGTAATGTCATTCGGGCTTTTCTCGATCATATTGATCCAATCCGGTTTTTTGGACTGATATTTTTTTAAATCCTTGTTTTCCTTGCTTTCTGACATATCTACCAGCTTCCTGCTGAACCACCACCCCCGGTCATTCCGCCTCCGAAACCACCAAATCCTCCTCCGCCAAAGCTTCCCGAACCACTTGAAAAATCCGTCCACCCACTTGAGGGGCGGTTCAAACCGCTGCCCAAAATTAAAGCTTCCCAAGGACTTAGTGGTCTTCCAATGGCTCTTGGTCCCCTGTTTCTGAATGAAATGGAAAGGATCACAACAATGACAATGAGGGCAAGTACGATAATTCCTACACCAAGGCCCTGTGTTTGGTTTTGAAATGCATCGTTGAGTTCTTCGGCAGAATACTCCCCGGCTGCCAGGAGAAAGATTGCAGTTGTGGCCTCATCCAGTCCCAGATAGAACTCTCCCTCCCTGAACCTTGGCTTCATGATCTTTTCCCGAATGGTATATGTCGCCGCATCGGTGATTGCGCCTTCCATTCCATAACCTGTGACGATAGCCATGGAACGGTCATGTATGGCCACATAGATCAGCACGCCGTTATCTTTTCCTGATTTTCCAATTTTCCATTCGGAAAACAGGTCAATGCTGTAAGCCATGGCCTCTCTTCCATGAGTACTGTTTTCTACCACGATTACTACTTCGCTTGAAGTGGAATCGTTGTACCTCTGAAGCTTGGTTTCCAACTCCGCTCTTTGTTTGGCATGCAGTATCCCGTAGAAATCGTTGACCAGCCTGGGAGGGTCCGGGATAGGAGGAATCTCTTGCGCGTTCAGCCCGAGGCTCAGGATAAAAATGAACCCGAAGAAAACCCTAATCATCCCCAAATGAAATATCGTCCGACAATTCATTTACATCATCATCCTGGTAGGGGAAGTGTTCTCCAAGCGCATGTCCGGCCTGCCAGATGCCTCCTTCAAGTCCATCTACAAATTCCCCCTCCTTGAATTTTCTTTGCATTCTTTCCTTGATCTGGTCCCAAAAATTAAAGGGAACAAGAGAATTGATCCCTACGTCACCGATGATCGCGAACTTTCGGGATTCATGTGCCAGGTAGAAAAGTACTCCGTTTCGGAGTTTTGTCTTTTGCATGGACAGATTGGAAAATACCTCCGCTGCCCGATCAAGTACATTTCCCTTGCACCTTCTTTCCAGGTGAACACGGATCTCACCTGAGGTATTTAATTCGGCTTCCTTGATCGCACTCTCAAGAGTTTTGATCTCTTCGGCTGTAAAAAAATCCTTACTCAAAACTTACTTCAGGAGCTTCTTCAGCGCCTTCTTTTGCCTCGAAATAAGCCTTTTCATCGAAGTTGAAAAGGCCTGCATAGATGTTATTGGGGAAAAGCTTGATGTACTTGTTGTATTCAAGAACAGAATCGTTGAATCTTTTCCGTTCCGTTGAGATCCGGTTCTCCGTTCCTTCAAGCTGTACCTGCAATTGCTGGAATTGCTCATTGGCCTTAAGATCAGGATACTTTTCTATGGTGACCAGCAATCTTGACAATGCGCTCGAGAGGTTATCCTGCGCCTGTTGGAACATTGCTATGGAACCCGCATCCAGTTTTGAAGGATCAACCTTGATCTCAGGGCGTGTAGCGCTTGCTCTGGCCTCAACAACCTGGGTTAGTGTTTCCTTTTCGAAGTCAGCATAACCTTTGACCGTATTTACCAGGTTAGGAATGAGGTCTGCCCGCCTTTGGTATTGGTTTTCAACTTGTGCCCAGCTTTGGGCTGTGGCCTCCGATAAGGTCACCATTTGGTTGTACTTGCCCTTGAATGAACTGTAGAGAAAAATGGCTACAACAACCAGAACAATGATGATGATCCAGCTTTTTTTCATGGAACGATTGGGTTTTCATTCCAAAGTTAGACAATAGGTCCAAATGAAAAATCAAAAGCAGAAGCTGGCCCGACTTTATTTGGTTGGGTCGATCTTAAAGGATGAATTTGATACCAAAAACCAGGGTGTTGAGTTCCGGAAGACCAGAGGCATCCGAGAATAGCGGAATCAAGTCATATCTCATAAAACCGCTAAAACCCTGGTAGCCTATATTGGCAGTCAGCCCATAGCGAAGATTGTTGATCCCGTAGTTCTTGTAATCCCTGAGATCCTGCTTATTTCCTTCCCGATGGTAAACGATCCTTGTATATGAGGCGAGGCGGTAGCTAAAATATCCTCCTGCATTGAAGTTGAATTTTTCCCTGCGGTCGGAATAACCGATGGTAAGTGGTATTCCGAAGTTGCAGACAGTAAGCTTGGATTTTGAAGAGGCGTAACCCCCGGTCACATCCAGTACAGATTCGAAAGAAGGGTTTCCAAGATCATCTTGTCTCAGGGTGATCTGGTTTTGGAACATGTAATTCGTCCAGGCAACTTCGGCACCGAA
>JANQHS010000262.1 GCA_028282565.1 Cytophagales bacterium
CCTAACTTCAGGGCTAATTCATATTCTCCAACGGGAATTCCGTCGCGACGGCCCTTGCCGGTTTCACCATCAATTTGGATCGAAAAAATTGCCTTTTCGCCCATTAAATGCACAAGCTCCGTTTCCAGGTACGGGCGTCCTTGTTCATCCACCAGTTCCACTTCTACGATGCCATATTTCCCGTTAAGTTGCTCGGTTTTGCTTCCCTCATTTGCCTGAGCATTCAAAATGGTGGTTTGCCCCGCCATTACATGGACTTCATTGTCAAGAGATTGTTCCTCCTGTTCATGATCCGGAGGGGGGTCTGGTGGGTTCACCGGATCAGGTGGCTCCACAGGCACAATTTGCTCCACATGGTCCACATCGGCATGGGTGGTCCAGACAAAACCGTATTTGGTTTCATCGTTAACCAATGTAGAAACCAGCAGGTTTTGAAATGCCTTGTCCTTGTTGTTGGTATTTCCACTAGCAGCCTTGCCGGTATGATACATGATCTGAACGGTTGTGATCTCCGCTCCTGGTTGCAATTCAGCGATTCGCTCTTCTGAACTCGACAATGGCGGCAGGCTTAACCCATCCTTGATGGTTGGCTTTTCGAACGGGGCCTGCTTCAACTCTTCCAGCGTCATGAGGTTTCCATCAGCCTTCTTCTTCCATCCTTCGTTAGCCTTGAGTTGGGTTTCCAGGCGGGTTTGATAGGCGGTGAGATCCCAAAGCCCGAATTTGGCTACCACCTTGAATTTATCCCCGCTTTTTATGTTTTCAGGACTGATCATCGGGAGACTTTTCATTCAGAAGATCAGCGCTTCTATTTCCATAAGTCACAGTATACTTGCCCGGAGGCACTTTGCTAAAGGCAAATTGCTTTTCACGCGAGATGCGTTCCGTGGCGATCAGCTCGCCCTGCATAATAAGCTCTATCCGCGTTTCATCCGGCCTTCCATCAGGATACTCACCCTTCACTTTACCGGATTGGAGTCGACTCAGGTAGATCCTTTCATCGGGCACTTCCAGTTGATAGTTACCTGCCTCCAAGCCAAAAAAACCAAAGTTGCCATGCGCATCCGTGTCAGTACTTCCAACTTCTTCCGATCCGCTTTTCAGAATAACCTTCTTGCGAGCGAGTACCTTTCCATCGGCGCTTTGAAGCACTCCTCCCAAAACGGCATTTTTCTCCTTTATGGACTTCAAAATAGAGAACATGGATTCCGGGATCTCCATGATGTAGGGGTAATTGGATAGCGG
>JANQHS010000277.1 GCA_028282565.1 Cytophagales bacterium
GGATCCGCATAATACCCGGCTAATTTCATTCTATTTTCTCCCCTCCGGATTGTATTTTTTTGATGATAAAAGGATAAATCATGTTTAAAGCCCTGTTGCAATTGGCCATAATTCTTTCTGTTTCTTCAACTCTGCTCGCGCAACGGTCATTGACCAATGAACAGCGCGATGAATTCTTGCAGGACATGGTAAAGAGTTTTGAAACAGAGTTTTTATGGGAAGAAGAAGGAAAAGTCATCGCGAATAAACTCCGGGCAAAAATTGAAAACGGTGATTACGCTGGACTCAAAGATGCCGAACTGTTCACAGCCACATTTAGTCGGGATCTTTTCTCGCTATCCAGGGATCGACACCTGAGTGTATGGGTGAAGCCTTCAGAGACAGAAGATAACTCAGCGCTTCAGACGGAGAAACCTCGATCCGTTTTTACAAGTGAGGATATTGGCAAGGGGATCTACTATTTAAAATTTGACATGTTCCCAAGGTTGAATGGAGCCCTTGAAGTGGAAATCGAAGAAATTATGGCCTCATTTGATCAGGCCAATGCGATTATCATTGATCTTAGGGATAACGGGGGAGGCGCTGACCAAACCGCCAATCACCTGGCCGGGTATTTTTTCGATGAAAAGACCAGGCTGGCCACAAGCTATCAGTGGGGACAGGATCCGCAGGACGTCTGGGCAACACCCAAGAGCACTTCAAATTCTTTGGCAAAAACCAAGCCCATCATTCTTACGAGCCAGGCCAGCTTCTCCGCAGCTGAGGCATTCACCCAAAGACTTCAATTTCGACAAAGAGCATTCGTCATAGGTGAGAAAACGCCCGGCGCCGTGCACAGAAGCGCGACATACCTCATGAATGATCTGTTTATGTTACAATGGCCCTATGAGCGTTCAGTCGATGCCTCGCAGCAGAAAGACATCGAAGGCATAGGTATCAGTCCGGACCTCTACGCCCATTACGACGAAGCAAAAACCGTCGCCATTGATTATTTGAAAAACCAAGGGCCAAAAAGCTCAGTTGCGGTTCAAAAACCGAATGAAGATCGAATTGTCAGGGAATTTCTTTATCAAATAAATTCCAAAATCATTGATCAAGAGTATTTATCCGATTACCTGACGTCCGCAGGACAAGAAAAAGTGTTGTCTTCACTAATGAGATTTAAGACTGTTTGGAATGAGGATCTTAATGCGCAGCTCAACAATGTGCATCATCTCGAAGAAGGTAACCTGCGCCTTTTTATCCAAACGACCTTCGGTGAATTGGTGATGAAACTCATTATGGAAGACGGAGGGATCGACGGCCTGATGTACAGGTTATAACAACATGTTTGCATGACCATCAGACCATTAGGAGAGAATCCCAATATGATGTGCATGACTGCTCTGAACATGGTCCAAACATAGATATGATCCGTTCGCATAACATTCTCTAAGTCCTGCAAAATACCACGCAGATAAATCAGATTTTTCTCTTAAATAGTGTCAGAAGCAGATTGGGATAAACAGTCTCCGGAGTCAATCTAAGACCCAACGACCAACATGATGAGGAAATGAATGGAGTACAACAAAATACTGTCCTGAACAATCTGCGGAAAGTCAATGAATATCTCCAAAAATACCAGACGAAGCTATGCATCAGTTTTCAAATCCAACAAGGTGCTTGAGGCCAAATATTAGGTAGTATGAACTCCGGCACTTCCAAACTACTTCTGTTGGTTTCCAGCGCATTCCTTGCCCGGGTTTTCCTGATCTGGATAGCACGACCCGAGTTTGTGGGTTGGTTTAACCATACATACTACTATTATGTAGAAACCCTGGGTCTAATAAGCAATGGAAAACTGCCCTTCCCGGACATGCCCCTGCTTTTCCACATTTATGCAAATACCGCAAGGCTGATCAGCTGGTTTGGGGTTGAAACCAAAGTTGCAATCGTTCACTCGACAAGGTTTTGGATGTGCCTGATCCCCTCACTTATGCCCCTTCCGGTATACCTGGTTTTCAAAAGCATGTATAAGGAAGAAGGCTTTCCAAAATGGATCTGGGCTCTGCTATTTGTCAGCGCTTTTTACCCGCTGACTTTGGTGCACCTGCCCGAATTCCTTCAGAAAAATACCTTGGGCCTACTTCTGCTGGCGATATTCATCCGACAATCAAAAACCGCGCTTGAGGGTCTCAATTTGAGGGTGATGCTGTCCCTGGGCTTTACTTTCATCCTGATCCTGCTCTCACATTACGGAAGCGCGGCGGTCGCTTTGCTATATATCTCTGCATTCCTGACATCCCTATGGCTGCATAAAAGAAAAAAGGGAGCTCTGTGGCTGATTCTTGGGCTTATGGTGGGATTCGCTGTTTCGGTCTGGGTATTTTATGTCATCGACTATCAAAGATTCGAAAGAATAAGCAGCTACCTGAGCAGGATCATGAGCAACTCAAGTTTGGGTCTGCTTTTTTCGGCGGATGACCCTGACAAATTCAGTACCGTGTTTATGCTCATTGTTCCCTTGGGATTTGTCGCCTTACTTTATCATGGCTATATAAGATCAAAAACCCTGATCAGTG
>JANQHS010000296.1 GCA_028282565.1 Cytophagales bacterium
GGCCATAGAGCTTGTTGCTCAAAATTCAAACTCAAGTCATTACCTGTTTACCGATGCGGATTGTGTCCCGAATACGGGCTGGATTGAGTCCTATTTTCACCTTGTTCAAAAAAGTGATCCCTTGCTTGTGGGAGGGCTTGTAAAGAAAGGTGGGATTGGATTAAGAGGAATATGGGAGCAGATGGAAGGATTGATCCTTGGCGGCATCACCGCACTCGGATTAAGCAACAAAATGTCAATTATGGTCAATGGCGGAAATATGCTTGTCAAGTCCGAAATCATGGATAGGGATCCTTTTGTTGAAAACAAAGAAGTTTTCTCCGGTGATGATATGACCCTATTGAATTCGGCACATGAATGGAACTCCAAAAGAATTGAATTCAATACCCACCCAAGCGGCGTTGTCTTTACGAAAGAGGACCCGGGATTCATGAGGTTTTGGAATCAAAAGATCCGCTGGGCGGGGAAATGGAGATTTGATAAGAACCCATTCCAGATCACCGTAATAGGGTTCCTGATCCTTTTTTATGTGTACTCTATTGTTGAGGTCCTGAGATTTTTTTCTTTTCAGGCAGATCAAATGATCATTCTAAATTCCTTATTGGTTAAGCTGTTTGCCGACCTGATCCTATGTTTGTCCTTTTCGAATGGTTTGAGATATGGGTTTTCCATTTTCGGTTTCCTTCTTTATGAGATGTTCTTTGGGTTCTATTTTTTATTTTTTGGCGCTTCAAGCCGGTTTTTGCCCTATAGCTGGAAAGGAAGAAAAGTGAATGATCATGGATGATTTAACCTACATGGTGCTGGACGAATGTTATTTCCTGACAACGAAAAGCGAACTGCTTTCATCATTAAATCTTCGGGAAACGGATCTTCAGAAAATTCTGCAGGATTCCTGGACTATGGGATACTTAAGGATTTATGAACAGCCTGACGGATTTGAATTTGGGGTAGAACATCAATTTGATTGGGATGATTGTTGGTTTGTGCTATCAAAAAAAGGCTTACAGGAACATACATCTACCTAGTTCTTTCAATACTCCGTAATTTTCCGTTATGCTTTCAAAGGAAGGAGCACAGGATACCAAAGAGCTGGAGATTTATTCGTTACTCGACCTTTCCAAGGCGATTAACGAACATAAGTCTGCCAATCATCTATACCAGACCTTCAGTAGATTGATGCAGGCTGCCATGAAGATCGAGAGCCTGGCGCTTTTCGTGAAGATCTCTGATTGGAAATGCGAAGTGAACTTTGGTAGTCGAGAAGATCTGAAGAGCCGAAAGGCTGACCCGAAAATCCTTGAGATCAATGAGGAATGCCAGATCCTCAAAGGTTTCATATCGGAGACCTATGATGATTTTTCGCTTGTTCTTCCCATCCTTCACAAGGGAGAAATACATGCCTACCTGTTGTTGGGTGGCTTTGCCGATACCGAGGAACTTCCCCTGTTTCTGGATCTTCCTTTTGTTAGGACTTTCACGAATATCCTTGTTGTCGCTATCGAAAACATCCGGCTGGCCGAGCGGGAAAGGCAAAAGATCCAAATGGATCGGGAAATGGAAATCGCAAGGGGCGTTCAGATGAACTTGATCCCCAAAACCTTTCCCGATGCCGGGGATTTCCGATTGGAAGCCAAGTATCTGCCGCACAAACAAATTGGAGGTGACTATTATGATTTTGTCGAATCAGAGAACGGCGTGTGCATCTGCCTTGGCGATGTTTCGGGCAAAGGCGTGCCTGCAGCATTGTTCATGTCGAACGTGCAGGCCACATTCCAACTGCTGGTTGGAAGGTCCATGGAGCTGGGAGATATCGTTCATGAGCTGAACAAAATTCTCGTGCTCAACGGAAAAGGCTCTCTTTTCGTCTCATTCATCATCGCTTTTTACAATAGAAAAGAACGGACTCTCTCTTATATCAATGCCGGGCACCTGCCCGGTATTTGTGCGATCAATGACCAAGTGTTTTTGATGGATAAGGGAACAACGGTTTTGGGAGAGTTCGATGAGCTTCCGTTTCTTGAAAAATCCGAGATCAAGGCCAGCGAGTTCAGGATGTTATTCTACTCAGATGGACTTACGGAAGCCAGAAATCCCGAGGGAGAAGAGTATGGGATTGACCGCGTGGTAGAGGTATTCAAAAAGGAATCTCGAAAGAGCCCCAAGGTGCAGATCCAAAAAGTCCTCGAATCTCTTGATGCCTTTAAAAAGGATACCTCTTTAGAGGATGACCTTACCATTCTAAGCTGCCAAATCAAGGAATAGCATTGGCACTGTACCCGATCAAGATCCCTTCATGGGTAAAAAGGACCTTCTCAGGTCTGACCTGGGAGATTCAAAATCCCGGAAACAAGGTTTTTCTGACATTTGACGACGGTCCACATCCGGAGATCTCCCCCTGGGTTCTGGATCAATTGGAATCGGCCGGTGCCCTTGGGACTTTTTTCTGCATTGGCGATAACGTCAGAAAATATCCTGATACCTTCAGCAAGCTCTGCAAACATAACATGGTGGGAAATCACACCTTCAACCATTTGAATGGTTGGAGAGCAGAAAATGATCGCTATTATCAAAATATTGAATCGTGCCAGCGCCAGATGGGGGTTGAGACCAATCTGTTTCGTCCGCCATATGGAAGGATTAAACCGTCTCAGGCCAGGAGAATTGCGAGAGAATACCGAATTATTATGTGGGATCTCCTATCAGGTGATTTTGATCCGGGGATCAATGCCAGGAAGAATGCGGACAGGCTCGTGAATCTGGCCAAACCCGGTTCCATAATCGTGTTCCATGATAGCGAGAAAGCCTGGAAGAATTTAGAGGTTATGCTTCCGATTGTGATCGGGGGAATAAAAAGCAAGGGTTTGGATCTTGGTAAAATCGTTTGAACTATGGGCTTGATAGATACACATTGTCATATTTATGCTGAGCGGTTAAGTCCTGATATATCCGCCGTAGTTCAGAGAGCTCGTGACGTTGGAATCGAGAGGATCATGATGCCAAACATTGATTCGAGTTCTATTGAGTCCATGCTGAAACTCGAAGAGGAGTACTCCGGATATTGCATTCCCATGATGGGGCTTCATCCCTGTTCCGTCGGTGAAGATCTGCAAAAAGAAATGGAAGTCGTTCGCGAATGGTTTGATCGGAGGGATTTTGTCGCTGTCGGAGAATTGGGATTGGATCTGTATTGGGACCAATCCACGCTTCAGGATCAGATCAAGGCGCTGGAGGAACAATTTGAAATAGCCATCGAGAAAGGAATACCGGCTGTGATCCATTGTCGTGAGGCCTTCGATGAACTTATGCCGGTTTTGAAAAGATATCAGCCAAAAGGATTAAGGGCCGTTCTTCATTGTTTCACAGGAACATATGAATATGCTCGGGAATGTATCGATATGGGTTTTTATCTCGGGATAGGTGGTGTGGTTACTTTCAAAAATGGCGGAGTAAAAGAGTTGGTTGAGCGGCTTGGTTTGAAAAATATTGTTCTGGAAACAGACTCACCCTACCTGGCACCTGTACCGCATCGCGGGAAAAGAAATGAACCATCCTATGTCCATCTCGTTGCCTCGAAAATTTCGGATGCTCTGGAACTACCGCTTGAGGAGGTGATTGAACAAACCGGAAAGAATGCTAAAAGCCTGTTTAATTTGAACTCATGGAAATAATCAAGCTCAATACTGCAGCACCTGCATCCCCTGAGAGGTCGATCCTGATGGTTTATACCGGTGGAACTCTTGGCATGATCCGTAAAGATCCCAATAGCCCCCTGACACCGCTGAATTTTGAGCATCTTCAGAAAAATATCCCGGAGCTTTCTTCTCTCAGGATTGATCTTGGGGTCTATGCCTACTCCCCTCCATTGGATTCATCATACATAGGCCCTTCCCACTGGATCGAGATGGCATCCATCATCGCATCCAACTATGACTCATATGATGGTTTCGTTGTTCTTCATGGCACCGATACCATGGCTTACTCGGCATCTTGTCTGAGTTTCCTTTTACAAAACCTTCAAAAGCCTGTGGTCTTCACCGGGGCGCAGTTGCCGATCGGCTATCGAAGGACGGACGCCAGGAACAATATCCTGACCGCATTGGAGATCGCTTCGGATCATAATTCCGGAGAGCCCAAGGTCCCCGAGGTGTGTGTTTACTTCGACTATGTATTGTTCCGAGGTAACCGTGCAAGTAAGATTGAGAGCAATTATTTTGACGCCTATAAGTCAGAGAACTATCCGGCACTGGCGAATGTGGGGGTAAGCATTGATTATTTCCCATCCTTTATCAGAAAACCGGAAGCTGCTGCGCTAAGCCATTTTGATAAACTCGATACGAACATAGAAGTGATCAAGGTGTTCCCGGGAATGAGAATTAACGCTGAGCAGTTCGTCGATCAGACCGAACCGAGCGGGGTAATTCTGGAATCCTATGGTTCCGGAAATATCCCCAACGATCGACACCTCATCAGAACCCTCGAGCTTCTTGCATCTTCCAAAATTCCTGTTTTGAATCTTAGCCAATGCCCGGGAGGAGAGGTCGATCAGGGACGTTACGAGGCGAGTCGGGTCTTAAACGAGATCGGGGTATTGAATGGAAGGGACATGACTTTTGAAGCGGGTTTAACAAAAATGATGTTCTGTTTG
>JANQHS010000463.1 GCA_028282565.1 Cytophagales bacterium
TCCATCCTTGTCCAGCTTACTCATATTACTCCTTTGAACCTCGGCAAAAAGCTCGGCAAACTTGTGATGAAGGCCGAATTCAAGTACAGATCCAAAAACGACGTATTGAAGATCGGTCAGGGCATCGGCGACTTCGACCAGATCTCCTGCCTCGAAAGCCTGTTTAAATTCCTCAAGCTCCTCCCTGATCAGGCTATAACGTAGAGCACATCTTTCCTTTGATGGAATAACAGGACTATCCTCAACCGGAATGCTGAAGGCATCGTGAAAATCTTTGACATCGTTGATCTGCTTGTTCATGAATTTGGGGTTGGTTCTCTTGATTGCAGGCCCAAAAAAACAAGGAATTCGCTCTTCTTCAAACCTCTGCGTCCGGAAAGCTCATTTGAGTTCCAGCCAGGATCTCGATTTTGAGAAGAAATCCCAGAGAATTATGCCCAGGCTGACCGCAATGTTCAGGGAATGCTTATAACCGAATTGGGGTATTTCAATGCAGCCATCACAAACCTCCAATACCTCCTCCTGAACCCCGAAAGCTTCGTTTCCAAACACAAATACATAATCCATCCCTTGTTCCGGGACGAACTGCTCCAGACCAACCGATCCATTCACCTGCTCCACGGCTAAAACCCGGGTATCGCTGCTCTTGATCTTAGTCAGTTTGTCGGCAAGGTTTTGATGATGTTGCCAACTCACCGATTCAGTTGAGCCCAGGGCGGTTTTTTGAATCTCCCGATGCGGAGGAACGGCGGTAAAACCTCCAAGCAGCATGGAATTGATCCTAAAAGCATCACCCGTTCTAAAACAAGATCCGACATTGTAAGCGCTTCGAACATTGTCCAATGCAATTGAAACCGGAAGCTTTTCGGATTCCCTGAAAGCACTGGGACTCAGTCGCCCCAACTCGTCCATTGTTTTTTTCTTCATGTGGAAAAAGTTCAATTTACAGGATTGGGAAACCCTGGCAAAATGGACATCTTTGTTTTACTCCTATTTCCGGATGACCTCAAAAAAAGCAAATACGCAAACCCCTTTGATGAAGCAATATTATGCGATCAAGGCAAAGCATCCGGGAGCCATTTTGCTCTTCAGGGTCGGAGATTTTTATGAGACCTTTGATGAAGATGCCAAAAGAGCCAGCAAAGCACTTGGAATCGTTCTGACCAAAAGGTCCAATGGATCCGCTTCCGAGGTTGACCTCGCAGGGTTTCCACATCATGCACTTGAAGCGTATCTGCCAAAATTAGTACGGGCAGGATTCCGGGTTGCCATCTGTGATCAACTTGAAGATCCCAAGCAGGCCAAGGGGGTAGTCAAAAGAGGAATAACCGAATTGGTGACACCGGGCCTCAGTTATAATGACGAAGTTCTTGAGGCCGCCAGCAATAATTACCTGGCAGCCATCAATAAATCCCAGGAGACCTGGGGTATTTCTTTTCTTGATATTTCTACGGGAGAGTTT
>JANQHS010000189.1 GCA_028282565.1 Cytophagales bacterium
AGCCTGGAAAATTCATGAAAAGTCAAAAAAGGAGAAATAAAATACTTGAAAAAATTATACAATTCAATAACTTAGAAACAAATACCACCAAGAGCCTTGCCATGCCGCTTTGTACCACAAAAACAATCGAGATCACAAGATGAAATAGACGCAAAGGTCAAGCAATTTTCAAGGGCAGGATAACGTATAAAATCTTTCGCACATTTAAAAATTGAAAAGATAGTCTCAACTTGGTTAATTGTTAATCGCCAAAAAAACAGTAATCAAAAAAGGAGACCATCTTGGCAAACGATTATTGTACAGTGACGATATTGACCTGACACATCCCCCTCTGTCCGGGTAAAAATCAGGCCGCTTTTTTAACCTTTTTCTTTGCTTCTATTTTATCTCCTTTGCGGATACCGTCCAGAAAGGCCTTATAGGGTGTCCGGCCTTTCATATTCCGACCTTGATGAGCCCGTTCATTGTTATAAGAATGAAAGTACCTGTCCAGATCTTTTTGCATTTCGTCAACGGATTCATACCATTTCTTCCGGCCCTGGACTCTAAAGTGCTCATCCAGAAGGGTTCTGTGGAGCCTTTCGACAAAGCCATTGCTCTGGGGGCGACGGACCTTTGTCCTCCTGTGTTCGATACCTTCCAACTGGAGAAAAAGTTCATAAGGGTGGCGATCCTCCCTGCCACAGAATTCCCTACCATTATCACTTAAAACGGTATCAACAGGGACTTTATGCTTTTCAAAAAATGGAAGAACATCCGTATTCAGTATATGAACCGCTGTGACCGGCAATTTTGTTGTGTATAAACGGCCCCAGGCATATCGGCTATGGCAATCAATAACCGATTGTAAATAGATCCTGCCGACACCTTTGAGAGCTCCTACATAGAAGGTGTCAACAGCTACCAGATCTCCGGTATGCCGGGTCTCAATGTGGCGCTCTTTGAATTCAGGATCAAACTTTTCCAACAAGCGAATCTGTTCATCTGTCAACTCAATCTTGGCTTTTCGGGTATGTTCTTCCAATCGTAAAAGGCGTTGATGTTTGGTTAAAAGATTGTGCCGAGCCCAGACGCCTCTGACTCCGTTTGAACTTATCTGGACATTCTGAAGGGCGAGTTGCTGCGAGACTTTCAGACAGCCATGCCCTGGGTGGTCCAAACTGTAATCAAGAATAGTTTGTTCTATTTCCTCGGAGACTCGATTGGGATGCGGGCCTTTGGGGCCTGGAAGGCGGTCGATGAGGCCCTGGGCGCCAAAGGTCTGGTAGTTTCTGCGGATCTCATAAAACTGCTGTCTTGAATAACCTGATATTCGGCAAGCCCGGCTGACATTGTCCAATTCTTCTGCTAATTGTAGCAAAGAGAGTTTCCTTCGTGCTATTCTTTCGTCGGTGGTCATTTCCATCTCCTTTCTTGAGTTCATAAAA
>JANQHS010000044.1 GCA_028282565.1 Cytophagales bacterium
GTGACCTTCTGACCCTTGATCTCACCGACCACCTGCTGGCCGCTTCCGAAAATCACAGATTGGGGACCCAGCAAATCTGCCGCCACAAAGGATAGGATCGCTGCACCGATCGCCACAACAACCCACTTGCCCATCTTGTCCCTGAGCTTATTTATTACTCCCATTTATTTTATGCTAAAAAATTGGACCGCAAAAGTAAAATTTGAGCGGAGAAAAGGAAAGCGTAGAAGGCTTAATGTTTGAATTTCAGAGGGATTAAAGAATTCCTCAGAGAATAGTCATTTTGACTTTGTCAATTCTGGTGGCATCAATTGAGAGTATCAGGAACCTGAACTTGTCTATTTCGATGACCTGATTTGCTTTGGGAATATCCTCAAAATAAGAGAAGATCAATCCTCCCAAAGTGTCATACTCGCCTTCAGGCAGCTTCCAATCATATTTCTCATTGAGATAATCGACCTCGATCCTTCCTGACAGGATGAAATTTGAGTCATTGATCTTCTCCTCGATCAGATCTTCACGGTCATGTTCGTCCTGGATTTCTCCTACAATCTCCTCCATGACGTCTTCCAGAGTAACGATCCCAGCAGTACCTCCGAATTCATCTACCACAAGGGCAATACTCTTTCCTTCCGAAGTAAATTGGATCATAACTTCTCTGGCTTCCATCGATTCGGGCAGGATGGTCACAGGAGTAAGGATATCTTTAATCGCCGTGGGGTCCGATAACAGAGAAGAAGTATGACAATACCCGATTACATTGTCGATGTTATCACGATAAACCATGATCTTGGAATGACCCGATTCGGTAAATTCCTTTTTGAGATCCTCAATTGATTCATTTTCCTCCACCGCACTCAGTTCTGTCCTCGGGATCATGCAGTCCCTGACTTTCAGATTCTTGAATTCCAAGGCCCTTGAAAAGATCTTCGGATCCACCTCGGCGATATCTTCATCGGATGGAACCTCCTCCAACTTCCTCACAAATTCATCTAGATCAGTAAGACCAAATGCCGGCTTCTGTTCCGAATATTCCAGTTTGAACACCCCGTTCAGAATACCCTTGGTAATACCTGTAATGATAAATACCAATGGAAACAGAATAATGTACACGACGGCCACAGGCAGCGCAAAAATGTACAACAAGCGATTGGGGTTACCCATGAAAAAACTCTTGGGAATATACTCGGCAGCGATGAGGACGACCAGGGTGGAGATAATGGTGGAGACCAGCAAAAACAGAAACTCGCTATGTGCGATGATATTAAATTGTGCCAACCAGGGATCCAGGACCTTGGCCATGAAATAACTGAAAACCACCAGAGAAAGTGTATTCCCAACCAGAAGTGTCGCGATAAAACGAGCGGGCCGTTCATTAAACCAACCCAGCAAGCGGCCTACAATTCCTCCCTTTTGACCCCTGACCTCAATTTGGAGCTTGTTTGAAGCAATGAAGGCCATTTCCACTCCGGAGAGCATGGCAGAGGAGCCAAGCGGGGCGATCAATAGCATAAGACTCGGTGTCATTCTTTGTCTTTTCGGGCCCTTTCCCTTTTACGCAAGTTATAAAGAAAGAATAACCCCAACAGAAACATGAATATCCAATATGAGTCGGTAAAGCCATTGATGAAGATTTGATGAACTCCGATCATAAAGATCGCGATCATCAGAGATAAAAGTATAGTATCAGAAATCCGCTTCATCTTCATCGAGAGGTAAAACTCCTGTCAGGTTTTTGATCTGATATGAGGAAAAATCCTCCTTGGCTTC